>JAZLAD010000059.1:0-12582 GCA_045613005.1 Acutalibacteraceae bacterium
TCAGGATTAATTACGTTGCCTCTTGATTTTGACATCTTCTCGCCGTTTTCACCCAAAATCATACCGTGGCTTGTACGCTTAGCGTATGGCTCAGGATTTGGAACAACGCCGATATCATAGAGGAAACGGTGCCAGAAACGACTGTAAAGCAAGTGAAGTGTTGTATGCTCCATACCACCGTTGTACCAGTCAACAGGTCCCCAATATTCGAGTGCTTCCTTCGAAGCAAAAGCATCGTTATTATTAGGGTCACAGTAACGCAAGAAGTACCATGATGAACCTGCCCACTGTGGCATTGTATCGGTTTCTCTTGTAGCCTTGCCGCCGCAATGAGGACAGGTAGTGTTTACCCAATCGGTCATTTTAGCGAGTGGAGATTCGCCGGTATCGGTAGGTTCATAGGAATCAACGTTTGGAAGTGTTAGCGGTAATTCGCTTTCATCAAGCGGAACGTAACCGCACTTTTCACAGTAAACAATCGGGATTGGCTCGCCCCAATATCTCTGACGTGAGAATACCCAGTCACGAAGCTTGTAGTTTGTTTTCTTAAAGCCTATTCCCTTCTCTGTAAGCCATTCTTGAATAGCAACCTTTGCTTCTTCAACGCTCATACCTGTAAGGAAACCTGAATTTACCATAGTGCCTGTAGCACAATCGGTGAATGCCTCTTTTTCGATATCGCCACCAGCAACAACCTCGATAATCTCGATACCGAACTTCTTAGCAAACTCCCAGTCGCGAGTATCGTGTCCAGGTACTGCCATAATAGCGCCTGTACCGTAAGAAATAAGTACGTAGTCGGAAATAAAGATAGGTGTTTCTTTATTGTTTACAGGGTTAATAGCGGTAACGCCTTCTAGCTTTACACCTGTTTTATCTTTTGCTAGTTCGGTACGCTCAAAATCAGATTTTTTAGCGGCTTCAGCACAATAAGCGTTAACCTCATCTATATTTTTAATTTTATCTGCCCATTTTTTGATAAGCGGATGCTCAGGCGACATAACCATATAGGTAACACCGAAAAGTGTATCAGCTCGGGTTGTATAAATTTCAAATTCATCACCAATATTAGTGGTAAATTTAACCTGAGTACCGTATGAACGGCCTATCCAGTTACGCTGTTGAGTCTTAACTCTTTCAATAAAGTCGATATCATCAAGACCGTCTAAAAGTTTCTCAGCATAGTCGGTTATTTTAAGCATCCACTGGCTCTTTTCCTTGTGATTTACCTCGTTACCGCAACGCTCACAAACACCGCCAACAACCTCTTCGTTTGCAAGAACGCACTTACAGGAGGTACACCAGTTTACAGACATCTGCTTTTTATAAGCAAGACCTTTCTTGAAAAGCTGTAAGAAAATCCACTGTGTCCACTTATAGTATGATGGGTCGGTGGTATTGATTTCTCTATCCCAATCAAAAGAGAAGCCTAAAGATTTTAGTTGACGCTTAAAGTTAGCAACGTTTTGCTCGGTAACTATTGAAGGATGAATGTGATTTTTAATTGCAAAGTTTTCGGTAGGAAGACCGAAAGCATCCCAACCCATAGGATATAGAACGTTATAGCCTTCGAGTCTTTTCTTACGTGCAACGATATCAAGTGCGGTATAAGAACGCGGATGGCCTACGTGAAGGCCCTGACCTGACGGATAAGGGAATTCTACAAGGCCGTAAAACTTAGGCAATGTATAATCGTTTTTGGCAGCAAAGGTTTTATTATCATCCCATATGTCCTGCCACTTTTTTTCAATTTCACTGTGATTATATTTCATAATTAATCCTCCTGTGCTATTTCAAGTATTTCAGATAAATCAACACTTTTTCCATCACTCCAAATATTATCAAGACCGTAAAATTCACGTTGGTCTGGAGTAAAGATATGGATTATAACCGAGGAATAATCAAGAACAATCCAGCCTGTTGATTTGCCCTCAATGTGATGCGGTTCAAAACCGGCTTCAGTAAGCTTTGCTTCAACCTCATCCGCTAGTGAATGAACGTGTGTTGAAGAGGTAGCGGTTGCTATAACAAAATATTCTGTTAAAACTGTCAATTCCTCAACCTTTAATACGTTAAGCGCTCTCGCTTTTTTATTATTTAAAGTGTTAGCGGCAATAACTGCTATTTCATTAATCTGCACTCTAACCCTTACTTCCTTTCAAAATAATTTCGTTGTATGCTTCAAGTGCATCAAGATGCACAGCGCGTTTATCGTTAACAAGAACGTTTACGTTATAAGCTATAGCATACTTCATAGCCATATCAACATCAGTATCTGCAAGCATTCGCATAATATCAACGTCGCTGTACTTTCTATCCTCTGAGGTAAAATCGGCAAGAAATACAACCTTTGACAAAAGCGACATATTAGCCTTGGCAGTTGTGTGATAACGGATTGCATCATAAATCTCAGGGTCGGTAACACCCAATTCAGAGCGCACGAACTCAGCACCCGAAATTGCGTGCCAAAGCTTTTTAGATTTTTTCTCAACATCATTCAGAACAACATCGTTAGCATTAAAAATTTCAAAATGCTGTTCTTTAGTAGCATTCTTTGTAATATCGTGCAAAAGACCTGCCGTATACGCTTTTTCCTGGTCGCAACCGTATTTTCTAGCTAGCTGTCTAGCTCTCTTAGCTACAGCTAATGAGTGTTTATAACGAGTTTCGTCAAGTTTATGTGATAAAATATCGGCAAATTTTTCAAAAGATTCGTTAGAACTTTCATCGTATAATTTGTGCTTCAAGATATAATCGTAAACCTTTTGAGGAATTAAATCAGGATCTAATTTATCTCTAAGGCTAGTTGAAGATACATCGGTGATTTTTTCGTCAATTATCGATATATTAGCACCTAGTGCTGACATTCGCTCAAAATCAGCTAAAAACGCCTTCTCGTCGCCTCTTGAAAATGCGATAAACGAGGTTTCTTTAATTAGCTCATCCCACTTATACCAGGTATCAAGAGTAGCAAGCATATCGCCGCCGATTGCGAAATAAAAATCGTAATCAGGATACTGTTGTTTTAACTCACGTACGGTATCAAGAGAGTAGCTTTTACCCTCACGTCGCATATCAACAAGGGAAACCTCGGTTTTGATAAAGTCCTCACATAAAAGCTTTATCATTGCAAGTCTATCCTCTTCACTGGCAAGTTCTGTGCAACTCTTATGAGGCGGTACCTTAGTAGGCGTTACGATAACCTTATCAATGTATTTTAAATCACAAAGTGCGGTTATCATTTCTTGGTGTCCTAGATGCGGCGGATTAAATGTACCGCCAAAAATTACGATATTAGGCATATTACTTCACCAACACAATCTTTCTGTTTTCTTTATTACTGCTTTGTTTATACAAAACAAACTTTCCACCTATCACCTGAACAACGTCAGCGCCAACCAAATCAGCTATTTGGTCTGCCGCTTCTCTGGATGATACAGGAGAAGTTTCTAAGCATTTAAGCTTAATAAGTTCTCTGGCTTCAAGGGCATCGCTGACTTGTTTTACTAACTGCTCACCAATACCTGCTTTACCGATTTGCAAAATCGTATCCATACTGTTTGCAATACCTTTGAGTTGTGCGCGTTGTCTACTATTTAACATAAATTTTCCTCGTTTATATATTTCCTTAATTCTTCTTTAAATTTAATCAGTGCTTTACCCCTGTGACTTACAGCGTCCTTTTGTTCATCGGTAAGCTTTGCAAAGCAACCGCCCTCGCCGATGAAAATCGGGTCATATCCAAAGCCTGAGGTGCCTTCGGGGTACTCAGCAATATAACCGTGACATTCGCCTCTGACTGTAAACTCCCTGCCGTCAGGAAAAACACAAGCAACAGCGGCAACGTATTTGCCTTGACGCTTATCCATTGGTACACCCTCTAGTTCTTTAAGAAGCTTATTAAGGTTCCTTTCGTCGTCGGCATCAGCACCCGAATATCTAGCCGAATAAATACCTGGGGCGCCGTTAAGATAATCTACACAGATTCCCGAATCATCAGCAACTGTTATATACCCTGTAACGTCCAGACCATGATGTGCCTTAAGTAAAGCGTTTTCCTCAAAGGTTGTACCGGTTTCTTCAACGTCGCCAAAAGGTGCATCTAAATCCTTTGGTGACAAAACGGTAAAACCCATTGGGGTTAAAATTCGGTCAAGTTCTTTTAACTTTTTCTTATTCTGAGTAGCAACAAAAATTTTCATCAGTTATCTCCTGTGTCAAAAATTCCATCTGCAAATTCGTTTGCGTTAAAAGGCATAAGGTCGTCAATTCCCTCACCCACTCCTACAAACTTAACAGGAATTTTAAGTTCATTGTGAATAGCCACAACTATACCGCCCTTTGCTGTACCGTCAAGCTTTGTTAAGATAATACCTGTAATATCAGTAACGTTCTTAAATTCCTTAGCTTGATTTACTGCGTTTTGTCCTGTTGCTGCATCTAAAACAAGTAAGGTTTCGATTGAAGCGTCAGGTAATTCTCTTTTAATAATGCGGTTAATTTTTGCAAGCTCGTCCATAAGATTTTTCTTATTATGAAGTCTGCCTGCGGTATCGCAGATAATGACGTCTGCTCCGTGTGCCTTAGCAGAAGAAATGGTATCAAAAACCACAGAGGCAGGGTCGGTACCCTCTACACTCTTAATAATACCAACATCTGCCCTTTCAGCCCAAACGGTAAGCTGTTCTGCTGCCGCCGCTCTAAACGTATCAGCGGCACCAAGAACCACCTTTTTACCCTGTTTTTTAAGCATTAAAGCGATTTTTCCGATTGATGTTGTTTTGCCGACACCGTTAACACCAATAACAAGTATAACCGATGGCTTGGTGTTGAGAATTAAACCTTTATCCGAGCCTAGCATCTCAACAATTACGTCGTGCATATACTTTTTTATAAGCTGAGGGTCAGTAACTCCGTTTTTCTTAACGTATTCTCTTAGTCTATCGCATATTGCAACCGAGGTTTCAACACCAATATCCGACATTACAAGTATTTCTTCAAGCTCTTCAAACAGCTCTTCATCAATTTTGGTAAAGCTGTTAATTATGTTATTAATGCCGTTTGAAATTGAGTTTTTTGTTTTTGTAAGACCTGCTTTAATTTTGCTAAAAAATCCCATTTTATGCTCCCTTATTTTCAAGCAATTTCTTTTCGAGTTCACTAACGTTCAACTCTAAAAGTTTGGTTACACCCTTTTCCTGCATTGTAACTCCGTATAGCATATCAGCCGCCTCCATAGTACCGCGTCTGTGTGTTACACAGATAAACTGCGTTGAAAAGCCTGATTGCTTCATATACTCTGCAAAACGGTCAACATTAATATCATCGAGCGCCGTGTCAACCTCATCCAAGAAGCAGAACGGTGGCGGGCTTACCTGCATAATAGAGAAGTAAATAGAAAGTGCCACAAGTGCCTTTTCGCCACCTGAAAGGCCGTCAAGACTCGGCACGTTTTTACCCGGCAATCTAGCTACTATATCAATACCGCTTTCAAGAATGTTATCGGGGTCGGTAAGTTTTAGTGAGGCCTCACCGCCGCCAAACAATTCGGTAAACGTCTTTTTGAAGTTTTGATTGATTTTATCAAAACCTACTATAAACAGCTCCTGCATTTGAGAGGTTAACTGATTTATAAGCTTATAAAGCTCTTTGCGGGATGCCTCAACGTCATCTATTTGAGCCTTTAAGAAATCGTAACGCTCTTTTACCTCTTTATATTCTTCAATAGCAGAAACGTTAACGTTACCGAGTGAACGAATTTTAGCTTTTATGTCGGCTAATTCTTTTTTAGCCTCATTAGGTTTTTCAAGCTCTATGCTATAAGCTTCAGCTTCACTTTTTGTTAGCTCATATTCGTCGTACAGCTTACGGATAACCTCGTCGTATTCATTAACCATAACCTCTTTACGTGCGTTAAGTCTTGCTAGCTCACCGCTGATTTTTTCACGCTCTAAGGTCTGTTCACGCTCACTTGTTCTAAGCTCAACACCAAACTTTTCGGTATTGTTGCGAAGGGTCATATTGTTTTCAATCGCCGCGTTATGCTCAGAAATTCTTTGCTTTAGATCGTCAATATTATCAAGAATATTTTTAATTTCGTTATTTAAGGACTCGTTCTTAAAGGCTACCGTTGCAAGTTCAGCTTCAATATCGTCTGCCCTTTGTTTTCTATCGCCAATAGCTGTTTCAAATGCAGAAATATTGGAAATAATCGCAGCCTTGTCCTTTTCAGTTTCAACCAATGCAAGCTTTGTGTTAGTAATATTCACACTTAAAAGCTCTCTGCGTTCCGAAATTGAATTTCTGCCGTTAGTCATTTTATCAATTTCAAGCTGAATTAAAGTTTTTTGCTGTTCGAGTTGTGCAATTTTGGAGGAAGAAACAGCCGACGCTTCTTTTAAAGCGTTGATTTTTTCAGCGCCCTCGCTTTGCTCGTTAAGAAGTGCCTGTAAAGAACGTTCGTTATTTACAATCAGCATTTCAAGTCTCTTAAGCTCTGCTAAAGTTCTAATCTTATCCTCAGTAGCGGTTGTAAGATCGGCCTTTACAGCTGTGATATCCGCGTCGGTTTCATTAAGGGCAGTTTTTGCAATCTGAAGCTCCGATTCACTAAGTTTAAGCTTGTTTTCAAGCCTTTCGAGTTCGTCAGACAGCTTATTTATATCGGTACTGCGGCTAAGTAAACCTGCTTGTTTGACAAGCGAACCGCCGGTTAAAGAACCGCCGAGATTAACAATTTGTCCATCAAGCGTTACAATTTTAACCTTGTAGTCGGTCTTTTTTGCAATAGCTACGGCAGAGTCTATATCCTCGGTCACAATGGTACCACTAAGTAAGAATTTTACAATCTCTGAATATTTGCTATCGGTATCGACAAGGTCACTTGCAACACCTACGTAGCCTAGCATACCGTCAAAATTACCGTTTTTAATATCCTTTGCCTTAATAGTTCCTATGGGCAAAAAGGTCGCTCTTCCGGCGTTGTTCTTCTTTAGATAGTTAATGGTGCGTTTAGCATCGACCTCAGAATCAACAACAATGTTTTGTATATTGTTTCCAAGTGCAGTTTCAATGGCAACCGAATATTTTTTGTCAACCGTAATCAGCTTAGAAACTGTTCCGTGAATATTGGGAAGAATTCCTTTTTTACTCTCGTTTATTACGAATTTAACCGAATGAGAAAAGCCCTCCATATTATTTTCAAGCTCTTTAAGAATTTGAAGTCTACGACGCTTAGACTCGGTATCAAGACGCAATTCTTCGGTAGAAGTTGCAAATTTGTCAAGTGTCTCTCTTCTTGAATTAAGGAGAAGCTCATATCCTTTTAGAGAATTGTTGCAGGAAGTGATCTTTTCTTCAATTTGAGCAAGTAGTGAATTTGTGTCGCCCAATTCTTTATCCAGGGCTTCTTTTTCGCTATTTAGTTCTAAAATAGATATATCTAAAGTGCTGTGACGTGTTGTGATTTCTTCAATCGAAGTATCCGCAGTAACCATGGCAACACGGTTATCGGAAATTTCGGCAGATATAATATTTAGCATTTTAATCTGCTCTTCAATTTTATTAGAAATGCCCTCGCTGTCGGTCAGCAATCCCGTTATTTGTTGCTCTAAATCCATTAATTGTTGGTTCAGCTCGTTAATTTTGGCATCCTTTTGCTCTAACTGACGTTTTTTATCCTCGATTTCACCTACTGCATCAGCATCGGAAATATTTAACTGAACTTTTTCATTTTTTAGTCGCGCTGCAAACTCGTTATTATGCTGAATGTCGTTGTTAATAACGGTAATATCACCTTCGAGTTTTACAATGTTTTCGTTGGCGATTGAGATAGCAGTGCGTTCCTGCTCGATTAATGTAGTGTACTTAGCAAATTCTGCAGCATTTTCCTCAACTTTACTGTCAAATTCAGATAATGCACTATCAATCTCATTGTACTGCATTTGAGCCGCCGCAATTTTGCTTTCGTGACTTCTGAGCGCCTCTTTTGAATTGTTAAGAGTGTACATCCAAAGGCTGATTTCAAGCTTTTTCTTATTCTCAGCTAAACCTAAAAATTTTTCTGCCTTTTGACTTTGCTCATAGAGTGGACCTACTCTTGATTCAAGCTCGTCCATTATATCCTTAAGGCGCAAAAGATTATCCTCAGCGGCAAGAAGCTTTCTCTCCGCTTCGGTTTTTCTATATCTATATTTAGAAATACCCGAAGCCTCTTCAAAAATATCTCTGCGTTCATCAGATTTTGTGCTGATAATATTATCAATCTTGCCTTGACCAATCATTGAATAACCGTCACGGCCAAGACCTGTATCCATAAATAACTCGTGTATATCTTTCAAACGTACTGAAACGTTATTAATTAAATATTCGCTTTCGTGAGAACGATAAAAACGTCTTGTAACAGAAACAAAATCATTATCGAAATTGAGTGTTCTGTCAGCATTATCAATATTAAGGGTTACCTCGCAAAAACCGTGAGGACGGCGGGTATCAGTACCACCAAATATAACGTCTTCCATTGACTGACCGCGAAGGCTCTTGGTAGATTGCTCACCTAAAACCCATCTGACAGCATCCGAAATATTACTTTTACCGCTACCGTTAGGACCGACAACGGCAGTAATACCCTTGCCAAATTTAAGTGTGGTTTTATCGGCAAAGGACTTAAATCCCTGTACCTGTATAGAACTCAACAGCATTTGTTTCAGCCCCTTTCAACTTTAATTTGATTTTTAATAATTCCTTGATTGGATATTACTTTACAATTAAATCCTAAATTCTTCAATTTTAATAGGTTTGATCTTTTTTGGCCTGTCATCTTAGAGACGTCAGAGGGATTAACAAAAATGGTATAATCCCCTGCTTCATATAAACTTTCTTTAGCCATATTTAAAAAGATTTCAGATTGGCAAAGCTCAGCAAAAGCGGGATGCCACGGACCTGATATATATGCCTTTGGCTCAATAGAATGTAGTCCCAATCTTATAACCTTAATACCCGCATTGTTAAACATAACAAGCAGTTTGGAGGCAAGAGAAACGGCCTCTTCTAATGCCTGCGGCTTATAAAAGCCTTCGGCAAAAAAGGCTGCGAGATCGGTATCCTTTAACACAATTGTAGGATATATTCTTACCGTATCAGGCTTTAATTCAATAATTTTTTCTGCTGTTTTAATAGCTTTATAATCGGTATCGCCATAAAGACCTGTCATCATTTGAAGACCAAGAGAAAATCCAAACTCTTTAATAAGATTTGAAGCATTTATAACGTCCTTGACAGAATGGCCGCGATTGTTAAGCTTTAATACCTTGTCATCAAGACTTTGAGCACCAAGTTCAATTGCCGTTACACCATAGTTTTTTAAAAGCTGCAAAATTTCTTGATCAATTGCATCGGGTCTTGTTGATATTCTGATACCAAAAACCATACCGCTTTTTACATACTCATATGCGGTCTCTAAAAGACCTAGCATATACTGACGGTTGATAGCGGTAAAGCTACCGCCAAAAAAGGCTATTTCTGTAGTTTTTGGATCAAAATTTTTACTGTTTATAGCTGTTTCAACAGTTTTTTTAACGTCGGTGCTTCTTGGTGCTCTTCTTTTGCCCGTAATATGTCTTTGATTGCAAAAACTACACATATTAGGACAGCCGATATGTGGAACAAAAATGGAAATATTTGAGTGAACGGCGCTCATATTTTTTCACCCATAAGTTCAAGCGCTTGTTTAGCTGCCATTTGTTCAGCCTGCTTTTTGCTTTTACCGGAGCCTTTACCAATCGTATTAGAGTTAAGTTTAACCTCAACTGTAAAAATTTTATCGTGGTCAGGACCTTTTTGGTCAACTAAAGCGTAGGTAACGGTTTCTTCAGGATTTCGCTGAATAATTTCCTGTAAAACGGTTTTATAATCCTTAAAAACGTCATCTTCAGGGTGTTCAATTTCTCTCAGGACAAATCTTAAGGCGTGTTTTTTTGCAACCTCGTATCCACCATCGAGATACATTGCGGCCAAAACAGCCTCGAATGCGTCGGCCAAAATAGAATCTCTTTCTCTACCGCCGCCTTTTTCTTCGCCCTTACCAAGAAGTAAATATTTCCCAAGCTCTAACTCTCTTGAAAAACCACATAAAGATTTTTCGCAAACAAGCGAGGCTCTAAGCTTGGTTAACTGGCCCTCTGGAAGATTAGGGAAATTTTTAAAAATATAATCCGAAACTATTATAGACAATACAGAATCGCCTAAAAATTCAAGGCGTTCATTAGAGGCAATACCGTTTCTAACCTCGTTTGCGTAGGAGGAATGTGTGAGTGCATTTTTTAAAAAGCTAATATTATTAAATTTGTATTCTAAATTCTTTTCAAGCTGTTGCACAAAATCACTTCCTTTTAACTTAAAATTTATTGAATATTATCCGATATTTTTTCTATAACCTTATTTTCTACAATAAGCTTTGCTTGACCGATTGCATTCTTAATAGCTCTTGCATCTGAGCTTCCGTGCGCCTTAACAACCGGCTTTGAAACACCGAGTAATAATGCGCCGCCAACCTCTGAGCTATCCATCATATTCTTTAAGGCATAAAGGTCTTTTTTAATTATAGCGGCTGCAAGTGTGTTAAAAATATTCTTTTTAAGAACGTTTTTAATTAGCTTAAACAAAGTCATCGAAGTACCTTCAATAAGCTTAAGAGCAATATTCCCCGTAAAACCGTCGGTTATTACCGCATCACATATACCCTTAGGCATTTCGCGTGATTCTACGTTGCCTACAAAATTGATAGGTGCTTCAGATAAAAGCTTATAGCTCTCGGTTCTAAGCTCATCGCCCTTGCTTTCTTCGGTACCGATATTAAGGAGTCCTATCTTTGGGTTGTTGATACCGGCAACCTTTTCCATATAAACACTAGCCATTATGCCAAACTGTTTTAGCATTTCAGGTCGGCATTCGGCATTTGCGCCCATATCCATAAGCATATAATGACCGCTGGGTGACGGGATTAAAGCGCCAAGAGCCGGTCTTTTAACACCTTTGATGCGCTTTACTATGAGAGTACCGCCAACAACTACTGCACCCGTAGAGCCTGCAGAAACAAATGCATCAGCCTCGTTATTTTTCAACTCGTTAAACGCAAGAGCCATTGAAGATTCTGAATGTGCTTTGATAATACTTGTAGGGTCATCGTCCATAGTAATAACGTCGTCGGTATGTATTACTTTAAGATCACCCGAAAAGGAAATCGAATATTGCTTTATTAAGTTATCAATTGTTTCTTTATTTCCTGTTAAAGTAATATCAACGTTATACTCTTTAGAAGCTAAAGCGGCACCCTTTATTATTTCTAATGGTGCGTTATCTCCACCAAAAGCATCAATAGCAATTCTCATAATAACTCCCCTTTGCTTATTATACGTTTTCTTTAAACCAATTAATTGAGCGCTCAGCCAACGCCATATAACGCTCACGCTTATCTCTTATATGATTTTCAAGCGGAGGCAAAACACCAAAATTAGCGCCCATCGGCTGAAATTTCTTGACAGTTTCGTCGCAGATATAATTAAGAAGTGAACCTATCATTGATATTTCAGGTAAAATTAAAGGCTCTTTTCCTAGAAGTAAGTTAGAAGCGTTAATGCCTGCAATAATACCCGAAGCTGCCGATTCCATATAACCTTCAACGCCCGATAATTGACCTGCAACAAAAATATTTTCATTCTTTTTTAGAGAGAGATTTTGATTTAAAACTCTAGGCGAATCGATAAATGTATTTCTGTGCATAACACCGTAACGCATAAAGTCGGCATTTTCAAGACCGGGTATCATTGAAAAAACTCTTTTTTGCTCGTTAAATTTGAGATTTGTCTGAAAACCGACAAGATTATAAAGCGAACCTAAAGAATTTTCTTTTCTTAGCTGAACTACCGCCCAAGGTCTATGCCCAGTTCTGGGATCTCTAAGACCTACAGGCTTTAGAGGACCAAAACGAATTGCATCTTTCCCACGTTTTGCTAAAACCTCTACAGGCATACAACCCTCATAAACAGTTAAAGGTTTATCAAACGAGTGTAAAATTGCACTCTCGGCATTTATAAGTTGATTATAAAAGGCTTCATATTCCTCTTTGTTCATAGGACAGTTAATATAGTCGCCCTCTGAGTCTTCATCACTGTAACGCGATGCAAAAAAGGCTTTCGACATATCAACGCTTTCTTTTGTAACAATAGGAGCTGCCGCATCATAAAAACTTAAAGAGCCAGTTTCTAAAAAATCTTCTAGATTCTTAGCAAGTTCCGTATCGGTTAGCGGACCTGTTGCTAAAACAGTAATTCCATCTTTTGGTAATTCGGTTACAACATTGTTTATAACCGTAATATTAGGATTTGATGTTACTTTTTCTGTGATAAGTTTTGAAAAAATATCACGGTCAACCGCTAAAGCACCACCCGCCGCAACAGAAGCTCTATCAGCAGCTTCTAAGCAAACAGAACTTAATAATCGCATCTCCTGTTTTAAAAGCCCTGCCGCAGAATCAAGCCTTGCAGCTTTTAGTGAGTTTGAGCAGACAAGCTCTGCAAAAAGGTC
>JAZLAD010000060.1:0-15235 GCA_045613005.1 Acutalibacteraceae bacterium
GCCGCCAACTGTTAGGCCCCAAGCGCCTGAATCCTTAACTCTAACTCTCATAAATGCACAGTAATCTATTCTGTTATTAGTACCTGACTTAATCTTATCCCAGGTTGCTTTAAACTTTGAATAGTAATCAGAAACTGAATAGCTTAGTCCGTTTGCTTCACCCTGGAACCAATAGAAGCCACAGCTTACAACCTCGTAGCTCTTACTGCCTGCACCCTTTTCATAGTAATCAAGACACTTATTTACAAGTTTTATTGTTTTGTCAGCAGTAGCACCTGAAGCTGATGAACTGATATAATCATCAAGGCCTATACCGCCTGTAGCAGTTTGGTTATAGCCGAAAACTACAGTTACCTTTTCATTCGAACCACGAGCCTTCATCTGCTCGGTCCACTGACGTGCAAGCGCAGAGCAAATGCCTGTACCTGTGCCTGAGCCATACGAACCTGTTCCGCCGCCTTTAAATGCAACTGGAGCTGTAGCAGAGCTTGATTTCCAGATAAAAGTGGTGTTAGGGTCACAAGCTGCATAGGTGTATTTTCCTGCGGCTGCAGTTATACCTGTAACCTCACCAGAAGCATTAGACTGACCTGCTACGATAACTATATTCATTTTTGCCTTTTTAACGGTAAAGTTGTAAAGAATTTTTTTACCATTAGTTGTTTCAACCTCAACCGAAGCAGTTTTATCTGAAGCGCTTTTGGTGTTAAGTTTCTTTGTAGCCTCATCATAGGTAAAAACGCTTGTATCCAAAACAGTAACCTTTTTAGCATCGGTTAATGCGTATGTATCACCAAAGGTTAAAGTAACTGCTTTGCTTTCATCATATTCTGTAGGATCAACCGAGGTTGTACCCGAAGAGGTGTTGGATGAAGTGTTGGAAGAATTATCAGAAGAAGTATTATCCACTTTATCTGATGAAGAAGTGCTAGGCTTTGAAGACGTGTTATCTGTGCTTTCATTATCGCCACAACCTACAAAGCAAAAACAAAATGCTAAACATAAAATTATAGCAATAATTCTTTTCATTTTAATCACCTTAAATTATTTCTTTAAAGCTATAGCCTGCTTTGCTTTTTCTACGATATTTACAGCACGGAGGCCGAACTCATCAAGAAGCTTACCTGCAGGACCTGAATGAGCAAACTCATCATAAACGCCAAGCTTTACAACGGGAACAGGATTCTTTTCAGCTACAAGCTCTGCTACTGCAGAACCTAAGCCGCCGATAACAGAATGTTCTTCAGCTGTAACGATAGCGCCGGTTTCGGCTGCTGCCTTTAGAATGATTTCCTCATCAAGAGGCTTGATTGTATGTATGTTGATGATACGAGCGCTGATGCCCTCAGCAGCTAACATATCATAAGCCTGTAAAGCTTCGTTAACCATAAGACCGGTAGCTACTATTGTTACGTCGTTACCTGCCTTTAATTCTACGCCCTTGCCTACTTCAAACTTGTAGTCCTCGTCAAAGATAATCGGAACTGCAAGTCTGCCGAATCTCATATAAACAGGACCGTCAACCTCAAGTGCTGCCTCAACTGCCTTGATAGCTTCGGTTTCGTCAGCAGGGTTAATAATTGTCATACCTGGGATTGTACGCATTAAAGCTATATCCTCACAACACTGGTGGGTAGCGCCGTCTTCACCTACAGAGATACCTGCGTGTGTAGCGCCGATGATTACGTTGAGGTGTGGGTAGCCTACAGCGTTTCTAACCTGCTCGTAAGCTCTGCCTGCTGCGAACATAGCAAAGGAGCTAGCGATTACCTTCTTGCCTGTTGTAGCGATACCTGCTGCGATACCTATCATATTCTGCTCTGCGATACCGCAGTCATAGAATCTTTCAGGGAATGCCTTTTTGAACATACCTGTCTGAGTTGCTGCTGCAAGGTCAGCATCTAAAACGATAAAATCGTCTCTCTTTTCACCGAGCATAACTAAAGCCTTACCAAAACCGGCTCTTGTTGCTGAAGTTTTAATTTCTGCCATTTTAGATTTCCTCCTTAATTAAGTGCGGCCTTAGCTGCTTCAAGCTCTGCCATAGCTATCTCGAACTTCTCGTCGTTAGGAGCAGAGCCGTGCCAACCAACTTGATTTTCCATATAGGAAACGCCCTTGCCCTTAACGGTGCTAGCGATAATAGCGGTAGGCTTATCAGACTTCATTGCCTTTTCAAGTGCTGCTTCAATCTCGTCAAAGTCGTGACCGTTGATGCAGATTACGTTCCAATTAAATGCTTCAAATTTCTTGTCAATAGGATGTGGAGAGTTAACCTCCATAACGCTACCGTCAATCTGAAGATTGTTGTTATCAACAAATGCTACGAGGTTATTAAGACCCTTGTTAGCGGCAAACATAGCTGCCTCCCAAACCTGACCTTCCTCGATTTCACCGTCACCTAAAACGGTATAAACCTTATAGTCGTTGCCGAAATGCTTAGCAGAAAGAGCCATACCTACTGCTGCAGATATACCCTGACCGAGTGAGCCTGTTGTCATATCAACGCCAGGTACCTTCTTCTTATCTGGGTGACCCTGAAGCATAGAGCCGATTTGACGAAGATTTAAAAGCTCGTCAGGTGAGAAGAATCCGCGCTCTGCTAATACTGAGTAGAGAGCAGGAGCCGCATGTCCCTTAGAGAGAACAAAACGGTCACGGTTTTCCATTGTAGGATTCTTAGGATCAATGTTCATCTGCTTGAAATATAGATATGTAAGCATATCTGCGCAGGAAAGTGATCCGCCCGGATGTCCTGATTTTGCTGCGTGTACGCCCTTTAATATGCCAATACGCACGTTAAGAGCGGACAAAGCTAGTTCTTTTTTTGTTTGCTCGTTCATTTTCTTTTTCCTTTCTTAAACACTTTGGAAGGTTTAATTTCCTAAGTGATTAGTTAAATAATCTATGAAATCGGCAACTGCGCCGTCTTCAACACTGCAAACGGTTATATCTGCTACTGCTTTTATTTGGTCGGGTGCGCCTTTGGTTGCAGCCGAAATATCCGCCGCGCGAAGCATATCCAAATCGTTAAAATAATCGCCTATAGCAAAAATACAACCTTTTTTGATATTCAAAAGCTCGGCAAGTTTTAAAACGCCTGCCGCTTTTGAAACGCCCTTTGGCACCTGCTCTAGCATATGCCGTCTAACACCGTTTATTACAAACGATGAGTTTATAAAATCACTGTTTTTTGTAACGGGTAAAAGTGCTTTTTTAAGTTCTTCTGCGTGTTCAAAGTTTTCACAATGATAAAGCATTTTGTTAAATCTTATATTGTGAAGTTTTTCACTATCAAGTGGCTTCCATATTATTTTTTCGTAAGAGGTGTGCTCGTCTGTTCTGTCGGTACGGTTAAAAACGTATGTATCCTCTCTGTAAAAGCACTGTATTCCTACACCCGAAAATAGCTCTTTAGCCTTTTCAGCCGCCTTTACGTCCTCAGTATCGAGTAAATACTCAAATAGTGCTTCTCTTGTATCAAGGTTATAGGCAATACAGCCGTTACCGAAAATAGAGGTAGAAAGCGTATCCAACTGCTCTGCTACGCATCTAGCAGCGCAGGGCACTCTGCCTGTAGCCAGTGAAAAAATACCGCCATTTTCGACAAAAAACTTTATTTTCTCGTTGTTGCGCTGTGGCACAACACCGTTTGTGACTAACGTTTCGTCAGCGTCTGCCGCTAGCAGACAACCGCTAAAAATCCCCATAATTTTTCCTTTTTTCGTATAAATAATCTATAAAATCTGCTACGGCGCCATTACTAGCCGTTCCCACCGTTACGGTAGCAACCTGCTTTAGCTCATCGGGTGCGCCATAGGTTGCGGCAGAAATATCAGCCGCCTTTAACATATCAAGGTCGTTGAAATAATCGCCTATTGCAAAAATAGAGCCTTCGTCTATATTTAAAACCTTAGCGAGTTCTAAAACGCCCGTTGCCTTTGAAACACCCTTTGGCATCTGCTCTAAGACGTATCTTTTTTCGGTGTCGATTGTAAGTGACGACATTGTAAATTCACTAAATGGTGCTAGTGGAGAAATAGCCTCTTTTATTTTATCGCAAAGCTCGACCGATTGACACAGATAAACCGTTTTGTTAAGCTTTTGCTTTAAGAGTTGCTGCTCGGTTATCGGTTTCCATTTCAGTCCCTCGTAGGCTATATGCTCCAGCGCATAATCATTCGGATTTGGAATGTAGGCTAGTTCCCTGTATTCACACAGTATAGGTGTTTCGGGAAAAAGTTTTTTAGCCTCTAAAAAGGAAGCGTAATCTTCTTTTGCCATAGTGCTTTCAAAAAGTGCCTCACCCGTTTTAAAGTTGTAGGCTAGACCACCGTTACAGCAAAGAGAAAGTCCTAAATCGTCAAGCTGTGCCTTTACTCTATCCATTCCGCAAGGAAGTCTTCCCGTGGCTAACATAAAGGTTCCGCCACCAAGCTCGAAAAACTTAATTTTTTCCTTATTTCGCTGTGGTATTATTCCGTTTGAAATTAAGGTTTCATCTGCATCAGCCGCTAAAAGACAGCCTTCAAAAATTCCCATTTTTCCTCTCCAAATCATTTAAAAACGCCTTAAAATAATCGGGCAATTCGCTTTCAAAGTCAAGGTATCTGCCATCAGGATGGATAAATCCTAAGCGCTTTGCGTGTAAACATTGTCCGTTCAGCTTCTTTATAACCTTTTTCACGCCGTAAACATCGTCCCCTGCTACAGGGTGACCTATATACGCCATATGTACCCTTATCTGATGGGTTCTGCCCGTGGATAAAAGTAGTCTTACGTGCGTAAAATCACCGTATCGCTTTATAACGGTATAATAGGTTACTGCATATTTCGAATTTTTATCGGTAACCGCCATCTGCTTACGCTTTACAGGGTGTCTTCCAATCGGCGCTTCTATTTTGCCGCTATCCGCCTTTACGTTGCCGTAAACCACCGCCTCGTATTCTCTTAAAAAGCTGTGGTCTTTAATTTGAGAAGCAAGACACAAATGCGCTTTATCGTTTTTTGCAACCATTAAAAGTCCTGAGGTATTTTTATCTATTCTATGCACAATACCCGGTCGCATAACACCGCCAATGCCCGAAAGCGAATTGCCGCAATGGTGCATAATAGCGTTTACGAGCGTTCCCGAATAGTTACCTGCGGCGGGGTGCACCACCATTCCCTTCGGCTTGTTAACAACCAAAAGGTCGTTATCCTCGTAAAGAATGTCGAGTGGTATATCCTCTGCCTCGGCAGTATATTCTTTAGGCTCAGGCAGAGTAATATCCACCTTATCGCCGTTTTTAAGCTTATAGTTTTTAGGACGGACACTACCGTTCACCAAAACTGCGCCCTCTGCTATTATATCTGCGGCACGGGAACGTGTTATATCGGCTATCTCGGCTACAAAAACGTCCAGTCGGTCAGCGATGCCGTCAAAAATACTAGTTATCTGATTCATTGTTTTCAGTAGGCTTCGCGGTTGCAAGTTTTTTTACCTTTGCATCATAAAGCATTCCCTTAATAAAGTAAAGCATTAAAAGACCTGCTCCTATTACGATGGCAATATCTGCTATATTGAATACGGGGAAGCTTTTGAAAAACGCGAAATGCAGAAAATCTATAACCTCGCCGCCTCTGAAGATACGGTCAATCATATTTCCTACACCGCCTGCAAGCACTAAAACAAGCGCCCAGAATATAAGCTTGTTTTTTACGCCGTAGCGCATAAGCAGTGCTATGCAAACAAGCATTATAATAAGTGTTACCGAGACTAAGAACCAAGTGTAGCCACTAAGCATACCCCAAGCACCGCCCGTATTATGAATATAGGTAAAATCAATTACACCTTTTATAAACTCGGTGGACTGACCTAACTCAAAATTTGCGGCAACCAGTATTTTTGTATACTGGTCCACGATCAAAACGGCTATGCCCACTACTACTGCAAGAATATAAGAAATCACAAAACTTCTCCTTTTTATTCCTCTGTATTGTTTGTATCCTCAGCGTTATCTTCGGCTTCGGTGTTTTCAATCGCAAAGCTCTGCTTTTCATACTGCTCAACCGCTATTTTTGAAGCCTTTGCAGGTTCAATCGGCACAGCATCGGGTATACGGGATAAAAGCTCTAAATGCTCTTTATATTTTTCGGTTATTTCGGTCTTAAACTCTTTAACCTCTTGTTTTAACCTGTCGAATAACTGCTGCTGTCTCTCAACGCTTTCTACCGCTGCTTTTTCAACAACCTGCTTACGCGCAGTGGCTTCGTTTATTGCCTGCTCCATTTCCTTTTCGAAAGCGGATTTGCGTTCACTTGCCTTTTGCTCAAAAGCAAAGGTTAACTGCTTTTCACGCTCGGTTATCATAGAAATACTGTTTTCGGCATCCTTTATTATTTGCTCACTCTTTTGTCTTGCCTCGGCAACTATCTGGTCGGCAAGGCGCTGAGCAGAGAGCAGTACGGTCTGTATACTTTCCTGCGAACTTTTAAGAGTTTGTATTTCGTTTTCAAGTTCTTTTATCCTAGCGTCGCGTTCGGTAATTACACGCTCATATCTTGAATAGTCTACCTCAACCTTATCGAGCAGAATTTCTACCTCTTCCTTTTTGTAGCCGTTCATAGAATTTGAAAATTTCACGTTTTTAATATCGGTTACATTAAGCATTTTTCTTCCCCCACCTAATATTAATTTAATTTTATCAAATGGAAATCGCTAAATATATTTTGTGTATTTTAAGATTATCCTTTGCTTTTTCGAAAGCTCGTCGGTGCTTATAATCTCATATTTGCCCTTACCTCTTACAGAAACCGTATCACCGCTTGATACCTTAACGGTAGCCTTTTGTTGCGTAAAAGAATTAAGTATTACTCTTTTATCGTTTATCATTTCTGTAGCCGCATTTCTTGAAATTGAGCAAAGAGCAGCCACAACACAATCAAGTCTAGTGGAAGCTACAGTATCTGTAAACTCTTTTTTAAGCGAAATCACAGGCAGAGGCAGAGAAAAACCGTCTTCCACCGCAACGCCTACCCTGCCTACCTTTGTAAGCTGTTCTTTAACAAAGGGTGCTATTTCACGGCTTAAAAACATCACTGCCCTGCCGCTTTCGATTAAAATATCGCCTATTTTATCCCTATCGATTCCGAGCGCAATTGCAGCTCCTAAAAAATCTCTATGCGATAACGTATAAGCCTTATTATATTTAAGAGTTATTGCGCTAATAGGATACTCAAAATTTTCACACCAATCGGGCAAACAGGCAAGATATACCCTCTTAGCGTCTGAATAGCCGCCGTAAAACGAGAATTCAACGCTTGAATTTTTTAACATATCTGCCGCAATTTGCGCGCTGTCCTCACTTAAAAAACCTAAAAACTGAGGCGTTTCGGTTTTTATTACTCTTTCAGATACGTCTTTAATTCTAGCCGTTAGCAGAGTGCTATCCATTAGAAATAAATCTTATTTTCGTCAAAATCGTCGAGCATAAGCTCACCCATAAGGTCAACGTCGTATGCCACGATTATAAAGGTGCTGTTAGCAACCTTTTTGATGTTGCCGTGGTTAGCGTATGCAACACCGCTTAAAAAGTCTATTATTCTTCTCGAAACCTCGCGGTTTGCTGCCTCAAGATTTAAAACTACGGTTTTCTTATCGTTAAGATGGTCTGCTATAGAGGTAACGTCTTCAAAACGGTCAGGCTTAACCAGCACTACCTGTAGCTGTCTGCCACTTGGCTGAGGCTGATTTGCAGATCTCGATTTTATTATACGTGGGGAAGCTTCAGAGCGTTTGGGCTGAGCATAATCCTCTTCATACTTCTTTTCAGGCTCTGTATCCTTTATTTCCTCCTCGTAATCATCTTCTTCGGGGATGGTCATAATATTTTTAATGCTGTCCCAAAGTTTCATTCTTTTACAACTCCTTACATAATTTATAACAGTTTAGTTTTTATATACTCGCTTTCCGAAAAGAGCACTGCCTATTCTTACGACGTTTGCGCCTTCACTTATCGCTACCTCGTAATCGTCCGACATTCCCATAGACAGAAAGTCCATATTACTATTATCTATTTTTTTGGTGCTAATGTCAATAAACAGTTTATACATAATAGAAAAATATTTTCTATTATCTTCGGCGGTTTCGCATATAGGCGGTATTGCCATCAGACCTTTAATATGAATATTGGGTAATTTTGCTATTTCTCTTACCGCATTTTCTACTTCTTCTCTTAAAAATCCCGACTTGCTTTGCTCGTTTCCAATATTAACCTCGAGCAAAATATCGGTGGTTTTATTAAACCTAACGCTCTGCTTTGAAATCTCTTTTGCAAGGCGGACAGAGTCAACCGAATGTATAAGCTCGACGTACGGCACTATATCCTTCACCTTATTTGTCTGAAGATGACCTATAAAGTGCCTGTGACAAGGCAAAAGCCCATCCTTTTTGGACAAAAATTCCTGCACCCTGTTTTCACCGATGTATTCGAGTCCTTCAGATATTGCGTAGTTTATCCTGTCGGTTTCCACCGTCTTAGTTGCGGCAAGTAAAATTATATCTTCTGCCTTTCTGCCTGATTCTTCGGCGGCGATAGCGATATTATTTTTAATTTCTAAAAAATTTGCATCAAAATCTTTATCCGATAACCTTTCCATCGTACAGCTTTCTTCCTTTCACAACTACCTCGTCATAAAGCTTCAGCACCCGTCCTTCGTTGGTCTGCAATTGCTCACAAATTATATAATCGTTTGTGCTATATATAACGTTAACTGCAACGAATTTTACGTTGATGCCTAAAACCACGTATACACCCGTTTTGCCATCTACCACTCTGAGTGCCTTTTTGGGAACTCTAAGTCCCGAATACTCCTTGTTAACAACCGTCATGGTGGCAGTTCGCATAGAAGCTAATTCACTGTTCATCTGGTTGCACGAAAAAATGACAACCGCTGAGCTTGAATTTTCCGAAAGATTTATTCTTTCTACCATAACGGGCAAAATCGGACTTGATTTTACCGAGGTTTTTATGGTCAGCGTGTCACCCTCTTTGTATTTGAGAGAATCGTTAAGGGGTACCTTTGCAGCTATATACCACTCATAGTCCGATACAATTTTTCCTATAGCGCCGCTTTTTGTTTTTTGCGGCTTTATAGAGGATAAATAATCAGGGGTTATCTCAGATAGTGTTTTTTCGTTCAGTATATTTTCATAGCCGTCGGTAAGTGATACGAAATAGCCTGAAACCTCCGCCTTTATCCTACCCTTAGATACGGGGAGTGAAGCGTTAAGGGAATCAAGCTGACCGTTTAAAGCGTTTAACTGGCTTGAAAAATCGGTCTGTTCGCCCG
This sequence comes from Acutalibacteraceae bacterium, assembly GCA_045613005.1. Taxonomy (GTDB): domain Bacteria; phylum Bacillota; class Clostridia; order Oscillospirales; family Acutalibacteraceae; genus UBA737. The sequence continues at coordinate 9,334 of JAZLAD010000060.1, forward strand.
TAATCACCTGTTTGCGATTTACAGCCGTTAAAAGCTCGGTGCTATCAAGATTGCCCTTTGAAAAATCACCCGAGGAGCTGTTAAAAATAAGGTCGCCCAAAGCCGTTCTTATCTTTGTGTTCACAAGGTCGATATCCGAGGCCTGAACGTCGTTATAGCTTTGTATTTCGGTAATGTTTTTTATCTTTTGCTTTATTTCTTCTATCTTTAAAACGGTTGCCGAAGCATCGGTGCTGTCGTACAGGTCTGCCACCGTACCGCCCTTTGCCACCCTTTCTCCGTTTTGTACGGCAAAATGCAACACGTCGGAAGATTTAGTTTCAACTACGTGCTCTTTTCTTATAACAAAGCCAGTAATGTTAAGTCCGTCGGTTGCGGTATAATATTCGGCACTTTGCGTGGTAATCGGCTTGTATACGGCAGAATAACCCTGATGAAAAATAAACACAACCGCCAAAAGACCTATTAAAATTTTAGGCAGAGCATTTGTCCTCATTAGTTTTATTCCTTCCTTTCTGTTATTGCGAGTGCCGTTTGCACTACGTCGGTTTGATTATCGGCATAAATCCAATTAATTCTTTGTTCCCTGTTAAACCAAGTGAGCTGTCTCTTTGCGTAACGTCTTGTTGCACGTTTTAAATTTTCAGTAGCTTCTTCGAGGGTTATTTTGCCCTCGAAAAATCCAAAAAACTCCTTGTGACCTATAGCCTGAACGGCACCGCCCGAAATAGCGTTATCATAGGCGTTTTTTGCCTCTTCTAAAAGTCCGTTTTTAAGCATTAAATCGACCCTTAGGTTTATGCGCTCGTATAGTTTCTCTCTATCCTCATAGGTAATACCTATAAGCGTTACGTCGTAGGGTGAAGCCTCTTTTTTGGAAAGCTCGTTCTGTTCGGTTTTTGAAAGACCGCCCGAAAGCGATAATTCAAGTGCCCTTATAATTCGCCTTGCATCGTTGGGATGAATTTTCTTAGCGGCTTCAGGGTCAAGGGAAACCAGTCTTTTATACATTTCCTCGCTGCCTACCTGCTCTGATTCCTTTGCAAGAGACTCGCGAAGCTCAATATTCGCGGCGTCACCTAAAAACTTTACGTTATCTATAAGGGAATTTATATAAAGTCCTGTTCCGCCAACTATTACTGGAAGCTTATTTCGTGACACAACATCTGCGATTGTTTTATGTGCTAATTCTACGTAATCGGCAACTGTAAAGTTGTTATCAGGACTTAAAAACTCAAAAAGATGGTGAGGAACACCCTGTTTTTCGTCCTCGGTAGGTGCTGCCGAGGCAATAGAAATGCCCTTGTAAATCTGCATTGAGTCAGCATTTATTATTTCACCGCCGAGCGCCTTTGCAAGTTCTACGGAAAGACTTGTTTTGCCCGATGCAGTAGGACCTACAACGCATAAAATCTTTATCTTTTCACTCATTGTATTCTGCCAAACTGCCTTTCAAGCTCTTTCCTTTTTATCTCAAAGGCTACAGGTCTGCCGTGAGGACAGTACATAACCTCCCTATCCGATAAGGTGTCGCGTGCTAATTTCAGTTGCTCCTCTTTTGAGGTTATATATCCCGCCTTGATAGCCGCTTTGCAGGCTACGGTGTGGTATATATCGTCTATTCGCTCAATGTCTGCCTGATTGCTTTTGGCTAAACTACTTGCCGCCTCTTCAACAACGGCGACTGTATCTTCGTTTCTGAGTATTGCAGGTATTGCCCTTACAATAACCGAACCGTTGCCGAAATCCTCTATTTCAAAGCCTAAGGCCTCAAGCTTTTCTATATTCTCAAGCACAGCGGTAATCTCGGTGTCGCCAAGGCGCACGATAACAGGCTCTAGAAGCACCTGAGTTTCGTTGTTTCCTTCACGCTTTAAGCGGTTAAAAATTATTCTCTCGTGGGCGGCGTGTTTATCTATAAGAAACACGCTGTTTTCACACTCAACAATTATATAGGTTGCAAACGCCTCGCCTATGTATCTGATATCAAGCTGAGGCTTTTGATGTATTTCTTCTGTTTTTTGTAGGGTTTCAGCCCTTTGCTCTTGTTTTACAACAGGCTTTGACTCTAACACTTGCGGTGTATTTTCAGCTATATATTTTTTCACCTGTTCGCGTTCAAAAAGTGGGCGCTTATCATCATTTAAAACAAATTTTGTAGGCTCTATAGCCTTGAAAACATTTACCTTTTGTGGTTGCTCTTTTTCTTCTTGCTTTATTTCTTGTTTTGGTTGCGGCTTCTCGATATTTATCGGTTGCTGAGTATAACTTTCAGCCGACATTTTTCCAAAATCCAAAGGCTTTTTAAAACTAACCTCAGGTCTTGTATCCCTTTGCTCAATAGCGCTTTTCACAGCGTAATAAACGGCTGAGAAAACCTGTTTTTCGTCGGCAAAGCGCACCTCGGTTTTAGCGGGGTGAACGTTAACGTCAACCAGCTCAAAGGGTAATTCTAAAGCTAACACAAAGGCGGGGAATTTGCCCACCATCGTGCTGTTTTTATACGCCTGTTCCACAGCGGCAATAACCGTAGCGGAACGCACCAGTCTACCGTTTAAAAAGGTGTACTGACTCGCTCTTGACTGACGGCAAAGAAACGGTTTTGAAGTAAAGCCCGAAACCGAAATGTTATCGGTTTTGCCGTTCACCTCTATTAACGAGGTTGCAAGCTCTCTGCCTAAAACACTGTATATTGCGGTGTATAGCTTACCGTCTCCCGAGGTGGAAAACTGCATTTTCCCCTCTCTTATAAATTTAAATGCAATCTCAGGGTGGGATAGCGCTGCACGTTCAACCACAGCCTGTACGGTAGTGCCCTCGGTTGCATCTTTTTTAAGAAACTTCATTCTGGCAGGGGTGTTATAGAAGATATCCCTGATTATTATGGTTGTACCGTCAGGACAACCCGATTCTTCAAACAACAACTCCTCGGCGCCCTCGATTACGTAGTGACTACCAAATGCCTCATCCCTTGATTTTGTAAACATTTCCACCCTTGAAACACAGGCCGTGGCGGCAAGTGCTTCACCTCTAAAGCCCAGTGTTCCTATTGAGTTTAAATCGTCTGCCGATTTGATTTTACTGGTTGCGTGGCGTAAAAAGGCTGTCGGCACGTCGGAAGAATTTATACCGCAACCGTCGTCGGTTATTCTTATCATTGAAATTCCGCCGCGGGAAATTTCTACCGTTATATGCTTAGCGGCGGCATCAATTGAATTTTCAATTAATTCTTTTACTACCGAGGCAGGTCTTTCAACAACCTCACCTGCGGCTATCAGCTCAGATATTTCCTTTGATAAAAGCTCTATTTTAGGCACAAGACCGCCTCCTTTTATGTATGATTTATATTTCTTTAGCCTTTTTTGAAAGGTCAAACAGCACTCCCATAGCCTCTATCGGAGTTAGCGTATTAACGTCGAGATTTTTAAGCTCTTTTAAAAGCTCGGTAGCGCCCTGAACCTCTAAAGGCAGTTGCGCGGAAGTGTCCGATACCGTTTTATACGTAACGACACCCTCTTCAAGCGTTTTCTTTAAAATTTCTTTAGCGCGTTCGATAACCGTTTTCGGAATACCGCTAAGACTTGCTACCTCAATACCGTAGCTTTCGTCTGCACCGCCCGGCACTATTCTGCGAAGGAATATTATATCGTCTCCACGCTTTTTAGCCGAAATATTGTAGTTTTTAACGCCCTTTAATTCGTTTTCCATAGCGGTAAGCTCGTGATAATGGGTTGCAAAGAGCGACTTGGCGCCAAGCTTCTTGCGGTCGGCAACGTATTCGAGCACGGCACGGGCTATCGACATACCGTCGTAGGTAGCTGTTCCTCTGCCGATTTCATCAAGGATAATTAAACTGTTTTTGGTTGCGTTTTTAAGGATATCGGCAACCTCACTCATTTCAACCATAAAGGTTGACTGTCCCGACGATAAATCGTCCGACGCGCCTACCCTTGTATACACGGCATCCACTATGCCGATTTGAGCCATAGTTGCCGGTACGAACGAGCCCATTTGCGCCATTATTGTAATAAGGGCTGTCTGTCGCATATAGGTAGACTTACCCGCCATATTAGGACCTGTGATAATAGCACAACGGTTGTCGGTTGTATCAAGGTAGGTATCGTTTGTAACAAACGGAGTCTTTATAATTTGTTCAATAACAGGATGTCTTCCTCCCGTTATATTTATAACACCGCTGTTATTAACAAGCGGTCTTGTATAGTTATTGTTTACTGCAACCTCAGATAGAGAGCATAGCGTATCAAGACGTGCTATCGCCTCGGCTGTAGCACGGAAACGTGAAGCGGCTTCAGCCACCTTTTTCATTACGGCATCGTATATTTCGCGCTCAAGTAAAAAAACCTTATCCTTAGCTGTAAGCACCTTCGTTTCAAGTTCCTTCAGCTCCTCGGTTATGTAACGCTCAGCACCCACCAAAGTCTGCTTTCTGATATAATCCTCCGGCACCATATCCTTAAAGGAATTTGTAACCTCGATATAATAACCGAAAACCTTGTTGTAGCGAACGCGAAGTGTTTTAATTCCCGTTCTCTCGCGCTCTCTGGTTTCTATCACCGAAAGCAAGGAGGTGCCTGAGTTCATAGCTTCTCTGAGCATATCGACCTCAGAGTTATAACCCTTCTTTATTATCTTGCCTTCCTTTAGTATGTTGGTAGCCTCATTGGAAATGGCACTTTCTATAAGGTCTGCAATATCCTCTAAGGTATCGATTTGACCGTAAATACCCTTTAGCATTTTACAGTTTGAACTCTTAATAGCCTCTTTTACAAGCGGAAATCTTCGGGCTGTTGTGGCAATAGTCAGCATTTCTTTCGGAAGCGCTGTGCCATATATTGTTTTTGTAACAATACGCTCAACGTCCCTGATACCCGTCATAAACTCAATAGCCTCACAGCGCATAAGCGTATCGGAGCATAATTCCTCAATGGCATTTTGTCGGAAATTTATCTCGTTTATCGAGGTTAGCGGCTGAATAACCCAAGAGGAAATAAGACGTCTTCCCATCGCAGTCTTGGTTTTATCAAGAACACCAAGCAGTGAGCCTTTTTTGGAGCCTGTTCGCATAGTTTTCTTAAGCTCCAGATTACGAGCCGCAGTCATATCAAGTCTCATAAACTGTGCAGGTGTGTAGATATTAACCTTTTTAAGCGCGATTTCTCTGCGTTTTCCGTTTTCAAAAAGGTAATCAATCACAGCACCCAAGGCAATTTGAGAAGCACTGTCATTTGCGACTCCTAAATTTTCAGGGCTTACCACCTTAAAGGCATCGCAAACTATTGAATAGGTATAACCCTTATCAAAAATGCCGTTTTGTCTTTTGGTAACGGTGCCTTCGTAATTCTTTTTTAAGTAATCTGCCAAAACAGGTCTTTCAAGTGTTTTTTCACTTAAAATTATTTCGGACGGAGAAAACCTTATAATCTCGTCTATTATTCTCTCTTCTTTACCATCACCCGATATTTCGGTAAGATGGGATTCGCCTGTTGAAGCATCGATAAAACAAACTGCGGCGTTATCTCCGAAATAAACCGAGGCAAGATAATTGTTTTTAGACTCGTCAAGCATTTCGCCCTCAATAATAGTACCCGGTGTTATAATTCTTACAACCTCACGTCTTACTATATCCTTAGCGGTAGCGGGGTTTTCGGTCTGCTCACAAACCGCAACCTTATAGCCTCTTTCTACAAGACGTGCAATATAACCCTCGCAGCTGTGATATGGCACGCCGCACATTGGGGCGCGCTCTTCAAGACCGCAATCTCTGCCTGTGAGGGTTAAATCCAACTCCTCAGAGGCAAGACGCGCATCGTCGAAAAACATCTCGTAGAAATCGCCAAGTCTGAAAAATAAAATACTGTCCTTATTCTGCTCCTTGATTTCC
>JAZLAD010000061.1:0-1643 GCA_045613005.1 Acutalibacteraceae bacterium
CATAACGATATCAACCTTCTGCTCCCAAGGACGCTTGCCCTCGAAGTACTCTGCGCCGAACTTATCTGCATAATCCTTAACCTTATCGTGACCGGATGCACGCATCTCTAGCATAAAGTCAATCTTTTCGTCGGTGCTAACACCGTCTTTATCGTATATGTAACCGTCAGGACCTGAAATGGTTACAACCTTACCGCCAAGCTCGGTAATTTTCTTAACGGTACCCCAAGCAACGTTACCGAAGCCTGAAACTGCAAAGGTCTTGCCCTTGATGTCTTCACCGAAGGATTTGAGCATTTCAACTGTGTAGTAAACAGCGCCAAAGCCTGTAGCTTCAGGACGGATAAGAGAACCGCCGAACGAACGGCCTTTACCTGTTAAAACGCCTGTAAACTCGTTGCAAAGTCTCTTGTACTGACCAAACATAAAGCCAACCTCACGAGCGCCAACGCCGATGTCACCTGCAGGAACGTCGGTATCAGGGCCGATGTGCTTAGAAAGCTCGGTCATAAAGCTCTGGCAGAAACGCATAACCTCGCCCTCGCTCTTACCACGTGGGTCAAAGTCAGAACCGCCCTTAGCGCCGCCCATAGGAAGACCTGTAAGGCTGTTTTTAAATGTCTGCTCGAAGCCCAAGAACTTCATAATAGAAGCGTTAACTGATGGGTGAAGTCTGATACCGCCCTTGTAAGGACCGATAGCAGAGTTAAACTGTACTCTGTAACCGCGGTTAACCTGTACCTTGCCGTTATCGTCTACCCAAGAAACACGGAAGCTAACCTGACGCTCAGGCTCTACCATTCTCTCAATAACGCCATACTTTTCAAATTTTGGTTCCTGCTCGATAACAGGCTCTAATGATTCTAAAACCTCTTTAACTGTTTGTAGAAACTCGGGTTCGGTTGCATTCTTGGTTGCAACGTCGTTGTAAACCCTCTGTAAGTAAGCTGATTTAAACATAATTCTTACCTCCTATAATTTATAAAAGAAATTTTACTGCAAAATTTCTTTGCTGTCAATAAAAAATTTAAGTTTTTAGGTCTAATTTGTTATTTTTTTAAGAACCTTTGTCAATGGGAATATAAGTGTTCCGAGTAAAAGGTTAGATACACCGTGAATTATATCAAAAGGAAAACCTGCGATAATCCAGCTGATTGTTGCTTTAAAATCAAGACCGAACAGTAACGCCTGTGCGGGAGCATAAAGCGTTCCAAATAAAAAACCGTGCAATCCGCAGACAGTAATATATAGTGCTATTTTTAAATTTTTATACTTTATATTTGGAACTAACATAGCCATTGCCCAAAGTATAGACCATATATATAGATAGGGCGCCCACCATATATTAAATCCTGACACAAGACCGTTTAAAAAAACGTATATGTATATAGGAATTAACGCTTTCCATCTGAATGCTATTGTAAAGGTTACAGTCAATACACCAAGCAGATGAATGTTAGGTAAGGCTTCTAAGGTTAGTTTTGACGTGAGCATAATAACGCCAAGAATAGGAAATAGAATTATTTCTCTTAAATTTAGTTTCATTACTTTGAAGCCTTGAATGCGTATTTCACACCCGATTTGATATCGGTCTTATCTACGCCCTTTTGTGCATATTTACCGTCTTCATAAAACGCCCAATA
>JAZLAD010000062.1:0-8495 GCA_045613005.1 Acutalibacteraceae bacterium
CAGTCTTTTGTATTCGCTGTCATCAAAGCTAGGATACATTCCTTTATAAAACGCTTTCATTTCTTTAAGGTTTGACTGTCTTAGAAAATAAGGTGTATCACCTAAAAATGCAATTTGAGACTTAATCTCCGGATTATCAAAGCATTTTATACCGTCTATTTCTATACTACCGTCGTCGGCATAATATACACCTGAAATTAGTCTGAGCAGAGTGGATTTACCTGCACCGTTAGAGCCAACAAGCCCGTATACAGAGCCGTCTTTAATTTCAAAGCTAATGTTGTCGAGCGCTTTAATATCATCAAAGCTTTTGGTTAAATTATTAGCTGTTATCATTAAGGTTTTCCTCCCTTTTGGTCGATTATTTCCTTTAAATCATCATATGTAAGACCTAAGGCAACAGCACATTCTACCGCCTTTTCAAATTGCTTCTTTGCCTCGTCAATCACGGCGCTATGAGCTTTGGTATCGCCCGAAATAAAGGAGCCTTTTCCCTTAACCGAGTAGATAATTCCCCTTTGTTCTAAGATTGCATAAGCCTTTTGAATTGTATTAGGGTTTACAGAAAACCTAGACGCTAGTGCTCGGACGCTGGGAAGCTGTTCATCGTCCTTTAAAACACCAAGGACTTTTAGCTTTATAAATCCGTTTACTATTTGGTCGCAAATTGGAACACCGCTTTTTAAATCAAGCTGAAACACCGTATCACCTCTTTCCTAAACTGTACTATCCGTAATAGTACAGTTGCATAGTAACATATTTATTTTCATTTGTCAAGCACATTAACAAAATGTTTACAATTTAGTATTTTTATCTTAAAATTTATATGGTAAAAAATAATTGTAGAACTTAATAAAGTTCTACAGGAGTTTTTTCTTTTTTCCTCAAAAATCACTCGGGCTCGGCTTTAACAGCCGAGCCCGAGACCATTTTAGATATTAAATTTTATTTAGCGTAATCTACTACTCTGTTTTCACGGATAAGATTCACCTTAATCTGACCCGGATATTCAAGTTCGCTTTCAATCTTTTCGGCAATTTCGTGAGCTATAATTACCATTTTATCGTCTGAAATTACTTCAGGTTTAACAATAATTCTAATCTCTCTACCTGCCTGAATTGCATAAGAGCCCTCTACACCGCTGAAGCTATTGGCGATTTCTTCAAGCTTTTCAAGTCTCTTAATGTAGCTTTCAATATTTTCTCTTCTAGCACCCGGTCTTGCAGCCGAAATAGCGTCAGCCGCCTGAACGATACAGGCAATAACAGTTTTAGCCTCAATCTCACCGTGGTGAGCGTGAATAGCATGGATAACTGCATCGCTTTCTCTGTATTTCTTTGCTGCCTCAACACCAAGCTGAATGTGTGAGCCTTCTTGCTCGTGGTCGATTGCCTTACCGATATCGTGTAATAAGCCTGCACGCTTAGCTAGTGTTACGTCGACCCCTAGCTCTGCGGCGATAAGACCTGACAGGTGGCAAACCTCAAGCGAATGATTCAAAACGTTCTGACCGTAGCTTGTTCTGAAGTGGAGTCTACCCAAAAGCTTTATAAGCTCAGGATGTAGGTTGTGAACGCCTGATTCTATCATAGCGCGCTCGCCTTCCTGCTTGATCACTGACTCAACCTCGGCTGTAGCCTTGGCAACGGTTTCTTCAATTCTTGCTGGGTGAATTCTACCATCAGCAATAAGCTTTTCAAGAGTAACACGGGCGATTTCACGGCGGATAGGCTCAAAGCTTGAAACTGTAATTGCTTCAGGGGTATCGTCAATAATAAGGTCAACACCCGTTGCATTTTCGATAGCTCTGATATTTCTACCCTCTCTACCTATAATTCTACCCTTCATTTCATCGTTTGGTAACGCTACAACCGAAACGGTGATTTCAGAAGAATGATCAGCCGCACAACGCTGAATAGCGTGGCCGATTACCTCCTGAGCAAGTTTTAAGGAATCGTCCTTTAACTGCTGCTCATAATCCATAATCTTAACGGCCTTTTCGTGAGATAACTCGCCGTCAAGGATCTCGAGAAGCTGTGATTTAGCCTGTTCCTTTGAAAGACCTGAAATTTTTTCAAGCATTTCAAGCTGACTGCGCTTAATTTTTTCACATTCTTCAAGACGCTCTTCAATTTCTTTTGAGCGAATTGCTAATTTCTCTTCCTTAGCCTCAAGGTTATCTATCTTGCGGTCAAGGGTTTCTTCTTTTTGCTGTAACCTATGTTCTTGGCGCTGTACTTCACTTCTGCGCTCACGTAGGTCCTTCTCAGTCTCCTGACGAAGCTGATGAATTTCGTCCTTAGCTTCGAGAAGAGACTCTCTTTTCTTTGTCTCTGCAGCTTTTAGTGCATCATTTAAAATGCGCTTTGCCTCATCCTCGGCAGAGCCGATTGTTTTTTCTGCAGACTTGCGGCGGAAAGCCGAACCTGCAAAAAAGCCTACTATTCCGAGAACAAGGGCTGCGATACCTAAAATCCATTCTAAACCCATGAATTAGGCACCTCCCTTATATTAACGCGGATTTTTCGGACAGACGATAAAAGTATATTGCCCGACGGGAGCCGCTATTTTTTCTCCCGATTAAGATTAAAAATGCAAATTTGCCGACTCGCCACAACCGACAAAAAGGCATATTAAACCTACTATAGTATAATACCACTTATTGTGATATCTGTCAAGAAAAACCTGCACATATTGCGTTAATTATATATTTTTTACAATTAAGGTTTTGCTTGTAATTCTGTTAATTTTTATTTATATTTTTCAAAATACTGCTAAAACTATTTTTGGTGGTAAAAATGAATTTAAGAACCGATTTGGTGGCTGAAAATAACGAATTTACAGCTGATAAAGAAATAGTGACTAGTTCGTTCGGCGAGTGCGACGTTTATGAGCTTAATATTAACGACGATAAAACATCCAAACTTTTTAATAAGCCGAAGGGCAAATATTACACAATTAAATTTAAAAGTTTTTTAAGTCTTAATAATACATGCGATCTTGAAAACGCATTTTTTTACACACTTAACAAATTAATTCCTGAAGATTTGAGAGAAGAAATTTTGATTGTCGGTCTTGGCAACAGCGACATCACCCCCGATGCTTTAGGACCTCTTACAGCCGATAAAATTTTGGCAACGAGGCATATCGGAAAAGAACTTAGAGAAAGGTTAAATCTTGAAGGCCTTAAAAGTGTTTGCGCTCTTGTTCCCGGTGTTATAGGGAAAACGGGTATAGAGGCGGCCGAAACTGTGCTTGCCGCCGCAAAAAGCGTTAAACCCACCGCTATAATAGTTATTGACGCTCTTGCCGCCTGTAATGCCCAGAATCTTTGCTGTACCATACAGTTATCAGACAGCGGAATAAATCCCGGCTCGGGTGTTAATAATTCTCGCAAGGAGTTAAGCTATAATACTCTAGACGTTCCCGTTATTGCAATCGGGATTCCCACAGTTACCGATGCGGCATCCATAATTAAAGAGGGCGAAGCAGATATTAAAATGATGGTAACTCCAAAAGAAATAGATATGCTTATTCTAAAAGCGGCAGATTTTTTATCGCACACCCTGAACACCTTTTTACAACCAGATATTGAGCCTGAAATTTTATCCGCTATAACATAAAAACTATGTTTAAAACATATTTTTTATGTAGGAGATGATGCTTATGGAGGAGAGAAAATCTCGGCTTAGAATAACACTATCGGCAATCGTTTGCGCTATTTGTTTGGTGCTTAATATTGTTTTATTTATATATTCAGGTTTTGAAGCCAAAACCGCCCCCTTAAATGCTTATACAGAGCCACAAATAAATTTTTATAACGGTAGCAGTGGTTTTTTATTTGAGAATGTCGCTTCAACTGACAGTCAAATTTCAAAACCGCAAGAGACAATACCCTCCTCATCCTCCCCTGTTATATCGACCGACTCTACGGGCGTTGTTACGGGCAGAGTGATTGAAAAGTTTATCTCACCTTATACCGCAAACACATCTTATAAAAACGTATATCTTAAAAACAGCACCGATTTAAAAGTGAACATAAAAACTCTTTTGGGTGAAAAGCTTAAATACACTATAGAGGGCAACGCTTCGAAGCCTGAAATTTTAATACTTCATACCCACGCAACCGAATCCTTCTTAAGTACTACCAGAGATTATTACACAGATAAAGACGTATCCCGCACAAACGATGAGACTTTAAATATGATAGCGCTAGGCAGCATTGTAACCGAAAGACTTAAAAATGCGGGATTCGGTGTTATACACGACAAGACGCTGCACGACTATCCTTCATATAACGAAAGCTACAGCCGTGCCGCAAAAACCATCAACAGTTATTTAAAAAAGTATCCAAGTATTAAAATTATTATTGATATGCACCGAGATGCTCTAAGCTCGGGAGATACCGACAAGGTAAAGCTTACAACCGAAATATCCGGTAAGAAGGCGGCACAGATTATGCTTGTAATGGGGTCGCAAAGCGGCGGCGTTACAAACTTTCCTAATTGGAAAGAGAATTTAAAGTTAGCCGTGAGACTGCAGGAAAAAATCGAGACCATGTACCCTTCCCTTGCACGATCGATTAGTTTAATGCCTAAAAATTATAATGAGTCGCTGAGCTTAGGCTCAATGCTTATTGAGATGGGCACCGACGGAAATTCACTCGAGGAGGTTAAATATTCAGCAGAGCTTTTATCAAACTCGCTGATTGCACTGCTTAAGGAAATATGAAAAACAAAGAGAATCTGAGACTTTTTAAAAATTCGTTTATCTTAACCATTACTATTTTAAGCTGTTTAATAATAGGCATCGGCGGTGTCGCAATGGCTTATGAAAATACGGTTAAAAATGCTTTTGGGAAAAATGAAAAAGCCTTCGAAATCACTTCCGAAGGCTTTAAAATATTAGATTTTGAGATGAAGTTTTAACCTGTGATCTTATTCTCGGAAATCAATTTCACACTCTTTATAAACTTATTATAATCAAGGGATGAAACTCTTCCGAGTGAAACACCGTTTTTGAAGCATTGATACTTAGTTTCGCTAACCTTATAGAACTTAATCTCGTCTACTCCACCCTGCAGGGTGTAGGTTAACCTCACAACAGCCGAAGGCTCACCTTGCACGGCATCGTTTTTAAAGTCAGCACATTTAAGTATTGAGAAATCGCCGTAAAAACTTTGGAAATTACTTGCAGTCAGTTCCTTTCCGTTATGGGTTACAACGTATTCGTTTTCCTCTTCATCGGGATAATACTTAATATCAAAGCTATAGGTTTTGCCATCCAAAATAACAGTGTAATTATTAATTTCTTTAATGGGTTCCATAGAAATCCATTTATTATAATAATTTTCAATTTTTGTGTTTGCAATGGTTAAATAACCTGCTGAAACCTTTTTGATTTGTTTGCTGTCTTCATTTATAACGGCATAGTAATACTCATCTACCTTAGAAAGCTTAAAGGTTCTGAGTTGCGAATTTACTGAGATAGTAATTATTATATCGGGATTATCAAGACCGTACTTTTTAAGGCTTTCGTTAGATAAATCAAAGGTATATGAACCACTTGCCGTAATACCGTTTGAAAAAGGTGACAGAAGCAAATCTGCATTTTCTGCATAACGTTTATGCGGTGTTGTCGCGAGATAGCTTACAACTATTGTTCTGATATCATCATTATTTGGTTCAATGGTTAACTTATCGGGAAAATCCTTACCTGAAACGGTTATATAATCAAAGGTAGACAATACGCCGTTTCCGTCAACGTAAGCCGAAATATCACCCTCAAACTCTGCAGGTGGGAACGGGTCGGCATTACCAAAATCAATAGCTTCAAAGGTAAATGCATCGGTAATAGTTGAATCTACAATGTAAACTTTATCCTTGTTAGATATTTTAACGTAGGTACCAGAGTTATCTGGAGATACCTTACCTACTGTCAACGAATATCCTGCCGTACCGTCAGAAAACTTAACAGTTGCCGTAGCAACAGGCTCATCAAGTCCAAAATCGCTAAGCGGTCTGCCGTTAATTTCTACCTCACGGGAAGCGGATAGAGATACGGCGTTATTTGCAACGCTTGAAATAGCCGAACTGTCGGTAAGCGAAGCTTCAATATCGTTTAAATGCCAAACGGTTGTATTCTTTTCATCTACTACCTCTTTGGTAGGGAAAAGCTTGAACTCACCGTTTTTATTGGTAACGTTAACCTCGGATACATTCTTTGACAAGTAAGATAAAACCGAAATAGAGGTTTTGGACTCCTCGACCTGTTCCTGCTGTTTTTCAGGGATAAGCTTTATTACGGCAAAGGTACCACCTATAAGTATGGCAACAACTAAAAATGCCGAAATTATCTTAACAGCAAAGCCATTTTTAGATGGGGCTTTCTTTTCTTTATGAGCCTTAGGGTCGCTGAAGATAGTAGACTCCTCTACCACTTCAGCTTCACTAGTCTCTGCTGTTTCTTTTTCAAGGTCTAAATTTTCTTGAAATTCACTCATTCTGCGTTCTTTCTCCTGATAAATACTATTATACCTGTAGCCAGAGTTGCAATTGGTAGAAGAATCATAAATATAATATTGATAGTTCTAACACCGGCAGCTGTTACAGACTCATAGAAACTTGCGTTTGTAATTGTTTTAGATGTGAATTTAACACCTGTTTCGGTTACGCCGGCAGCCATATCTGCGGTTGTCAACACTGCGTCCTTATTAGAAAGACGGCTGTTTTCTGCCCAATCTGACTGAATGAACTGAGCACTTGAAAATACGATTATACTGCTTTCAACCCTCTGGTTGCCGTTAACGTAGCCGAATTTAACCGATTTTGCTACGGTTACGTGCTGAGCTAAATCGTCTTCAGTATAGTCTTTCCATTCTGCGTTAACGCCAATAGGAGCTATAACCGTACTATTGGTTGTTGTAATTAACGGTGTAATCTCGATACCGCCCTCAGAAGGTGTTTCCTCGGTTAAGATAGGAACATTGTAGCTGGTTACACAAAGTCCTATATTTTCAAGGCCTACGTTCTGTTCAGCCGCACTATAAATTGCGGTTGGATCTTGAGGATTAGCATAATATTCGCTGGTTTCAAAAAGCACACCCTCGTAAATATTTATACCCCACTCAGATATAAGGGTGCTGATATTAGGAAGATACGGACAGGTAGGGTCAGCAAAGTACATCATACCCTTACCTCTATTACCATCGTTTTCAAGGAATTCGGATATCGCTACCAGCTCACTCTCCATAAAATCAACCGAAGGAGAAATTATTGCAATAGCATCGTAATCCCTAGAGATATCCTTTACAACATTTTCTGTAGAAATATCAACAATGTAGTTGTTTGCTTTTAAAAGCTTTATAAAGTTTGAAGTGTTATCTGACTGAGAATGTCCCTTAATAAGAAGGATTTTCTTTTCTTCGCCGCTTATAACGAAGGTGATGGCACCTGTTAGTGAAGACTCGATATTATTAGCAACAATATCATAATAGTAGCCGTAACCGCTTGTATCACTTGTTTCATAGATATCATCAAAGCCTATCTTCTTTACTCTCTCGTCTGAATCCTCACCGCGCTTTGAGGTTACAATAATATCGCCGTAAGAAAGGCTGAGAGTTGAATAGGTTGTTGAAATCGAAGCAAACTCAGGCTCCTGTGGGTCAATAAACTGAACGTCTATTTTCTTGTTATAGTCGTTATATTTATTGATTAAAGTTACCGTCTGCTCAAAGTAACTAAGGTCTGAGGTTGATACGCCGTAAGTCTGAGCATAATACTGCATATATGAAGGATAATCTTCCTCTTTTGCGCAAACGATTACCTTAACGTCATCCTTAATTTCTTTTAAATATTCGATATTTTCCTCGGTCATAGTGTTAACCTTTTCTGCGGAAAGGTCAAACTCTAAGGACACACGGCTAGAAAGTGCACCGATAAGAATGTTTACAACTATAATTCCTGCTATAACCAGTGCTGTAATTGCAACCGAAAAACTTCCGTTCTTTAAAAGAGACTGATTTTTAAGCTTTTTAGGTTTCTTTTGTCTCGAAGGCTTTTTAGTTTCTTCGGAAGCGGTTTCTTGTGTTAATACTTTATTTTCTTCCATTATAAAGCCTCCTTTACGCCCATCTTCTCTTCTCGAGCGAGCGCACCGAGAGGAAGAGGAAAACTGCAATTATACTTAAGAAGTAAACTATATTGGGTATTGAAAACTGCTGTTCAGCAAAACTTTGACTTGCATTTATAAAGGCTAACTTGTTAAAAATGTTTGCAATCCACTGAATTTTTATAATAGAAGCAAAATTACCCATATAAAGAATGAGAATGTTAATCACGAGTGTAAGAATCGCTGAGATTACTGCACTTTCGGTAAGTGAAGAAATAAACAAGCCAATAGCGATTAGTGCGCCACCCAGAAGCAAAACGCCAACCAGCGCATAGATATAGTTAAATACGCTGATATCAACCTTTGACTTGATTATTATTTCAAAT
>JAZLAD010000063.1:0-6134 GCA_045613005.1 Acutalibacteraceae bacterium
TAAGCCTTCCTCCGTTGTAGCCTTAACGCTGACTAAACCTTTGTCGATATCTAGTGCATCGGCAATATTCTTTCGCATTTCGTCAATATACGGTTTAAGTTTTGGCTGTTGTGCTAAAACTGTACTGTCTATATTTACAACCCTATATCCGTTTTTTGTGATTAATTCACCAGTTGCCTTTAAAAGAGTTAGCGATGATATATCCTTGTAGGTATTATCATTATCGGGGAAATGCTTACCTATGTCACCAAGTGCTGCGGCACCCAGAAGCGAATCGCAAATAGCATGAAGCAATACGTCGGCGTCTGAATGGCCTAAAAGTCCTAAATCATTCTCTATTAAAACACCGCCTAAATATAGTTTTCTTCCTTCACATAGGCGGTGAACATCATAACCGTGACCTATTCGCATAAGCCATTCTCCTTTAGATAAAATTCCGCAAGAGGAATATCCTCTTTAGTAGTAATTTTAATGTTTGATTTATCACCTTTTGTATAAGCCACTCTGAACCCTGCCGCCTCCATAACTGCGCTATCATCGGTAAGCTGTGTAGCGTCTACAGTTTCGCATGCTTGTCTATACTTAAATACGTCTACTCCCTGCGGGGTTTGAGCCATGTGGATAAGGGTTCTGTCAAGGGTTTTGTCAACAGTGCCGTCAGCAGTTATTAGCTTAACGGTATCGTTTACAGGCACTGTACAAACCGCGGCATCAAAATTATCAAGTGCATCGATAACTTCCAGTATAGTTTCATTATTAACAAGAGGACGTGCACCGTCGTGAATAAGTACCTTTTTCTCATCCTGAGATAATCTTGAAAATCCGTTCATAACCGACTCGTGACGGTTATTTCCTCCCTCTAAAATATCGGCAACCTTAGTAATAAGATGTTTTTGGCACAGCTCCTGCACAGGTAAAACGCTGTCAGGTCTTGTAACTATTATTATTCTCGAAATTTTGGGGCATTCCTCAAATTTAAGCAAGGTTCTTGCAAGAACCGGAATACCTAAAAGCTCTGCAAATTGCTTGTCAACACCCTTCATTCTAAGTGAAGAGCCACCCGCCGCAATTATAACAGGTATACCGCTACTCATAGTGTTGTCGGCGGTTTCGTATTGCAGTTTAAATTCGGTTACAGACATAAACAGCACCTCTTTTCCAAACTTTTAAAAAAATTCGCACTACTCCCTAAACGGAAGAAGTGCGAATATTCTAAACTTAAAATTATTCTTCTGAACCCTGTTCGCAACAATCATCACAGCAATCGTCACAATCACAGTCAAAATCAAACTCAAGATTTGTTCCGCAGTTTGGACAAATAATGCCGCCGTCTTCGATCATTTCCTCGTCGATATAAATGGTATCGTTACAATTAGGACAGGTGATTTCATAAATCTCGTCCTCACAGCAATCACAATCGCAATCGTCATCGCAATCGCAGTCGCAACAATCATCATCGCCGTAAAAATCATCTTCAAGAGCAGCTAAATCTTCATCAACTGCATCAATCTGCTCACTCATATCGTCGCAAGCGTCCTCTATGTCGCAGATTTCTTCAATAACATCGCCTAAAAGGTCAATAAGAGCAACTAAAACCTTACCCTCTTTTGTAGTATTATCAAGTTCTAAGCCCTCTGCAAGACCTTTAACGTAAGCTATTTTCTCACAGATATCCATTATAATATCCTCCTTTTAATCCATAATAAAAGTTTAGCCGAAACTAAAGCTCTTATGCACGCTCCATATATTCGCCTGTTCTGGTATCGATACGGATAACCTCACCCTCGCTGATAAAGAGAGGAACACGAATTTCACAGCCTGTTTCAAGTGTAGCAGGCTTGGTAGCGTTGGTAGCTGTATTTCCTGCAAAACCAGGATCTGTTTTGGTAACGGTAAGTTCAACAAATGTTGGTGGCTCAACGCCGAAAACCTTGCCCTTGTAGGAAAGAACCTTACATACCATATTTTCCTTAACAAACTTGAAGTTATCGTTAAGCTCAGAAGCGTTGATAGGCTCTAGCTCGTAGGTTTCCTGATCCATAAAGTAGTAAAGGTCGCCATCTTGATAAGAATATTCCATATCCTTACGCTCGATATAAGCTGTAGGGAATTTTGCAGTTGGGTTATAAGACTTTTCAATTACAGAACCTGTTATAACGTTCTTTGTCTTTGTTCTTACGAAAGCGGCACCTTTACCTGGCTTTACGTGCTGAAATTCAACAACCTGTAAAACCTGACCGTCTTCCTCAAACGTCACACCATTTCTAAAATCGCCGGCACTTATCATATTTTTCTTCCTCCAAAGATTTAAATACTATATTTTTTATAAGTATAAGCCTTTTACAGCGTTTTGTCAAGTATTTCCGCTATTAAAAGGCTTATATCTGAAGTTATTATTAAATTTGGTTACACCCTTCCCCTTTTGTGAACAAATGAAGAAAAAGCAATAATCAGTGGGAAAATTTCAAGTCTTCCCAAAAGCATGGCAGCAGACAAAACAAGCTTTGAAAAAGCAGAATAGTCAGCAAAATTCAAGGTGGGACCTACCGCGTCAAAACCGGGACCTATATTGTTAAAACACGATACCGCCGCAGAAAAATTACTTTCCATACCAAAAGGTTCGAAGCTTATGAGTAAGAATACGAGCAATATACAAACTATATAAATTGCAAAATAACTGCTGACGCTACTGAGAGTTTTTTCCTCAACTGTTTTTCCCTCAAACTTTACAACACTTACAGAACGGGGGTGGACAAGTTTTTTTATCTCTCTGCCTATCATTTTAAACAATAGCATTACTCTTGATATTTTAAGACCGCCGCCAGTTGAACCTGCACAGGCACCTAAGAACATAAGAAGAAGCAATATCGTTTTTGAGAGGTTTGGCCACAAATCAAAATCATAGGTCATATATCCTGTGGTAGTAATAATTGCTGAAACCTGAAAAAAAGAATGTCTGATGCAGTCAGATAGTTTTTCATACATATTGAGGGTGTTGATAACGATTATACCTGTGCTAACAGCAATTATAGATATATAACACCATAGCTCACTACTCTTTATTGCGGTGAAAAATCTTTTTATCAAAAGAAGATAAAAGAGGTTGAAATTAACGCCGAAAAGAAGCATAAACACAGCAATAACCCATTGGCAATACGGCGAATAAGAAGCGATACTGTCGCCCTTTATACCAAATCCGCCCGTACCGGCGGTACCAAAGGAATGGAGAATACTGTCAAATAACGACATTCCTCCTGCAAACAACATAATTATTTCAACAAGTGTTAATACACCGTATATGATGTATAGAATTTTAGAAGTATCCTTTATTCTAGGCACTATTTTACCAACCGTAGGCCCCGGCACCTCCGCCTTTAGAAGATGCATCGAACGGTCGGAAATATTAGGTATAATAGCCATCACAAAAACAAGAAAGCCCATACCGCCTATCCAATGTGTAAAACTCCGCCAAAACAAACTTCCGCGGCTCATAGCTTCAACGTCTTTAAGTATGGTGGAGCCTGTAGTTGTAAAGCCACTTACCGTTTCAAAAAAAGCATCTATATAAGAGGGTATTTCGCCTGTCAGCACAAACGGTGCAGCACCGATAGCAGATAGCGCAATCCAGGCAAGAGAGACCACCGCAAAGCCCTCTTTCGCATAGATAACGCGACTTTTAGGCTTAATCAAAACAGTCAGTCCCGTACCCAGTAAAAACGTTACTACAGATACTAAAAGATAACTTTGTAAAATCTTTTGCTCGGCATAAATTGCCGCGGTTATAAGCGGAAAAAGAAGCAGAATAGACTCAACCTGCAGGATTCTGCCGATAATATGAAAAACCATTCTTTTATTCATATTATCACCTTAAAATTCCAGAAAGGTCATCAAGCATTCTGTCCTTTGAAATAACTATAACGTTATCCCCAGCCTGAAAGAAATCATTACCTGAAGGAATTTTTGCCTTGCGCTTTGAAATAATTCCCGCGATCAAGATATTAGGTTTCAGTTTCATTTCTCTAATCGGAACACCAATGTATTTAAAGTCAGGCTTAACGTTAAACTCAAGAGCTTCTACCTTGCCGTCCATAAGCTTGTAAAGTGTTTCTATGTCGCTTTCGAGAGAATTGTGCAACGCTCTAGCATATGCCGAAATAACGCCTGTTACCGTGTTTTTAGGCGTAACAATACAGTCAATTCCTAATTTTTTAGCTAGTGCTGTCATAGGATTTCTATTAACCTTGGTTATAATCTTAGGTACGTTGTGATAGTTTGCAAAACAAGAAATAAGAATGTTGGTTTCGTCATTTCCTGTAAGGGCTACAAAAGCTTCTACCGACGCAATTCCCTCTTCAAGTAAAATTTCTTGCTCCGCACCGTCGCCGTTTATAACCACAACGCCCGGAAGTTCTTCACAGAGCTGGTCACATATGGCCTTATTATTATCGATAATTTTAACCGAGCTTCCGCTATCGGTCAGCATTTTTGCGAGATAATACGCAATTCTGCTGCCACCCAAAATCATAACGTTTTTAGCCTGTTTTTGAACTACACCCTGCATTTTAAGAAATTTAAGAATTTGAGGAATTGTAGCCGCGATACCTATGCGGTCACCCTTTCTTAAAACAAAGTTACCGTCAGGAATATAAACCTCTTCACCTCTGTTCACAACGCAAACAAGGTATTCCGCCTTATATCTTTTACGCATTTCAATAAGGCTCATTCCGTCAAGCACGGAATCTTCTCTAATTATAAACTCAATCATCTCAAAGTTTCTTCTTGAGAAGGTTTCGATGTTTAGCGCCGCAGGAATTTTCAAAATATTAAATATTTCCTGAGCCGCTAAAAACTCGGGATTTATATGCACCGATAAATCGATGTGTTGTTTTATAAACTCAAAGTTTTTATCGTTATATTCGGGGTTTCTGACTCTGGCTACCGTGTGCTTAGCACCCATTTTACGTGCTAACACGCAAGATAGCATATTAAGTTCATCAGAGCCAGTAACAGCCACAAACATTTCGGTATTAGCCACTCCCGCCTCATAGAGCGTATCATAGTCTGCAATATTTCCGCACAAGCAAAAGGCATCGTACACGTCCCGAATAGCATCAAGGGCATTTTGATTATTATCAACAGCAACAACGTCGTGATTTTCTTTGATAAGGTTTTCTATTAGCGCGTTGCCAATTTTTCCGCAACCGGCCACTATAATTTTCATAAAATATCCTCCGCAAAAAAGAAAATATCTATAAGTAATTATACTACCGAGACAAAACAATGTCAATAAATATTGTCCCCCAAAAACTTGACACCTATTTTTTTTGATGTATAATTATAATCAAGTAAAAAAAAGAGGGCGAGTTTAAAATGGATAAAACCACCGAAAACAAAAAACAAAACAGGGCTAAAAAAGTACTTATAATCATAATATCCGTGCTTTTGGGTCTTTCTATTCTTTTATTTTCAACCTACGGATTGTTGTATCACATCGGTAACAAGAAGTTCCACCAAGGAGATACAAATATAAGTCTCCCTTCTGGTTTTGAAGACGACGAAATAGAAGTAGATGAAAATGAAGTAATATATAAGGGTAAATCATACTATTTAAACGAGAATATTGCAACTATTCTTTGTATGGGTATAGATAAAAAGAATATCAATGAAAATTTAGGATACGGCAAAAACGGTCAGGCCGACTGCATCTTTGTTGTCGCCATTGACACCAAAACAAAAAAAATTACCATTATCCCCATTTCAAGAGAAACAATGGTAGATGTTAACGAATACTCGGTTGACGGTGAATTTTTAGGTGCTGAAAAACAACAAATCTGCCTTGCGTATTCATACGGAAATTCAAACGAAAGTTCTGCGCAAAATGTCAAAACCTCGGTAAGCAGGGCTCTTTACGGAATAAATATTTCAACCTACGTTACCGTAAACCTCGATGCTATAAGCACAATAACAACCGCTATGGGTGGAATAAAGCTTACGAGTGTTGAAGATTTTACCGTGCGTGGCAAGGTTGTAAAATCAGGTCAGCAATTAACCCTTAAAGGCACAGAAGCGGTTGATTACATTCAGGCTAGAGGCGAAGACGTAAACGCCAACAACCGCAGAATGTTGCGCCAAAA
>JAZLAD010000064.1:0-16642 GCA_045613005.1 Acutalibacteraceae bacterium
CACAAAATACGAGCATATCATTCCGCAACTGGTATCCCTTGAACAAAGCCCCGATATTGACGGTGTGCTTATAATCCTTAACACCGTGGGCGGTGACGTTGAGGCAGGTCTTGCTATTGCAGAGTTAATATCAGGTATGACAAAGCCAACTGTAAGCTACGTTTTAGGCGGCGGTCATTCTATCGGTGTGCCGCTTGCTGTTTCGGCAAAACGCTCTTTTATAGCACCATCGGCTACCATGACTGTGCATCCTGTGAGAATGACGGGCCTTGTGATCGGTGTGCCGAGAATGATGAATCACTTTGAGCGTATGCAAAAACGTATTACCGAGTTTGTAGCCAAAAATTCAAGTATTTCTGCAGAACGTTTTACTAGTCTTATGATGAACACAAACGAGCTTGTAACCGACGTTGGCACAGTGCTTGACGGTCAAAAAGCGGTAGACGAGGGGCTTATTGACAGCATAGGAACACTGGGCGAGGTAATAGATGCTCTCTATGAGATGATAGAGAATAATACAGACTGTCAAAATTCATAAATTACTTGCAAAAAACAATTACAAATAGTATAATATCTATGTATATCTTAATTGTTTTTAAAAGAGGTATGAATATGGCATCAAAAAAAAGGAAAAAAAGCAAAACTTCTGCAGCAGGGGCAAAAGGCTTTAACAGTCAGCTAACAGCGGTTATTCTGTTTGCTGTTGCAGTTTTTTCAATGTGCGTTGTAGCTATTCCGGGAAATAATCTTTGGAATGCTATGAAACACTTTATGTTTGGACTTCTTGGAATTACCGCCTTTGTTTATCCTGTGTTTTTAGGCGCTGTAGCAGTGGTTTGCGCCATTGAAAATAAAAAGCGTACCGTAAAGGCTAAGCTTATTGAAATAGGCGTTCTTATTTGGCTTATCGGTGTAGTTATAGACGTATTTGCTGTGTATAGGGAAAAACTAACCTTTGCAGACCATATTGTTGAGGTTTGGAAGGCAGGCGCCTCTGTTAATACAGCTGTAAAGGGTGGCGGAATATTAGCTGCTTTCTTTAGCCATCCACTAGGTGCGGCTTTCGGCAGAACACCCGCCGCTATCACCGTAATAATACTCATATTCGTATTCCTTATGATTATAACGGGCACAACGCTAATAGCGCTCTTTAAGGCCGTAGCTAAGCCTGTAAAGGCAGTGTCCGAGCAGGTTGAGGATGCCTATAAAACAAGGGCTGAGAAGCATAGCGAAGAAAACGAAAAGGGCGAGAAAAAGCCTAAGATTAAACTCATAAAGGAATTTGAGGTTGATATTCCTGTTGACGATATCCCTGAAAAACGCGAAAGGGATAAATCTAGTCTTGATGAAAAGCAGAAAAAGTTAGTTGATACATATTACGATGATGAAGAGGCTACTGCGATAGAGCCTGAAGAGCAAACTGCTGATTTAGGCGGTGCTATAGAGGCTACAAAGCAAGAGGCGGAAGAAAAGGCGGTAGAGGAACAGCCGCAAAAAATCACGGTTGATTTTGAAAAGGAAACAGGCGCAGTAACCAAAGAAATCGAGAAAGCGCCACAGGAAAAACGCTATAAATTCCCACCTCTTAACCTCTTAAAGCCCTCTCTTTCAGGTGATGCTAAAACACTGGCAAAAGAGCTTGATGAAACGGCTGAGCATTTGGTTGCAACGCTTAAAAGCTTTGGTGTTGAAACCAGAATTGTTGATATAAGTCGTGGTCCTACGGTTACGAGATACGAGCTTCAGCCCTGTGCCGGTGTAAAAATAAGCAAAATAACAGGACTTGCCGATGATATAGCATTAAGTCTTGCCGCCGCAGGCGTTAGAATTGAAGCACCAATTCCAAATAAAGCAGCAGTTGGTATCGAGGTACCAAACAAGGCAAGTGCCATTGTAGGAATAAGAGAGATTATAGAATCTCCTGCGTTTACGGCCTCAAAGAGCAAACTAACGGTTGCTATGGGTAAGGATATAGGCGGTAACGTTGTAGTAGCGGATATTGCAAAAATGCCTCACGGTCTTATCGCGGGTGCTACGGGATCAGGTAAATCGGTATGCATTAACTCTATAATTATGAGTATTCTCTATAAAGCTTCGCCCGAAGAGGTTAAACTGCTTATGATTGACCCTAAGGTTGTAGAGCTTGGTGTTTACAACGGCATTCCGCACCTTCTAATCCCTGTTGTTACCGAGCCTAGAAAAGCGGCGGGTGCACTCGGTTGGGCGGTAAGCGAAATGGAAAAACGCTATCAGATGTTTGCTGACCGTTCGGTTCGTGATATCGAGGGTTATAATAAGTTTGTTGAAGGCTTGATAGATGAACCAGATGTTAAGAAAATGCCGCACATCGTTATTATTATCGATGAGTTAGCAGATCTTATGATGACGGCGCCTAGCGAGGTTGAAGATTCTATTAACCGTATAGCCGCCAAGGCTAGAGCCGCAGGTATACATCTGCTAATAGCAACTCAGAGACCGTCTGTTAACGTTGTTACAGGCGTAATTAAGGCAAATATTCCAAGCCGTATTGCGTTTGCGGTTTCCTCGCAGATTGATAGCCGTACAATACTTGACTCTGCAGGTGCGGAAAAACTACTTGGTCGCGGTGATATGCTGTTTAGTCCTATAGGCTCTACCAAGCCGAGACGTTTGCAAGGCTGCTTTGTAAGTGACGAAGAGGTTGAAAGGGTAGTAGGCTTTGTTAAAACGGGAAGTGTGCCTGATTACGACGATAATATTATGGTTGAAATCGAGCGTCAGGCGGCTATTGAAAAGCAGAAGAAAACAGGTTTGGTTGAAGATGCTCCCGACGAAGACCCTATGCTCGACGAGGCTATAAAGGTTGTGGTTGAGCAGGGACTTGCATCCACCTCGCTACTTCAAAGAAAATTGAAGCTGGGCTATGCCAGAGCTGCCAGAATAGTTGACGAAATGGAACAACGCGGAGTTGTAGGTCCATATGAGGGTTCCAAACCTCGAAAGGTACTAATTACCCGCGAGCAGTTGCTTGAAAAGGAAGCGGGTGAGTAATAGCCTTGAAAACTTTTAAGAGTAAGCGCTTAAAAAGTTTTATATCGCTGTTACTTGTTGTAATTGCTTTGTTATGTATATCGGCGGTATTGCTTAGTGATTTTAACAGCGATACCGCTGATAATACTATTACTACAGAAGGTGATGATTTCATCACCTTTCTTGATGTAGGACAGGGCGATGCAACACTGATACGCAGCAATAACAAATCGGTTTTAATAGATACGGGCACTCCCGATTCAGCCGACGAGCTTTGTGTAAAACTTAAGAAGCTAGGTGTTGGCAATGAGTTAGAGGCGGTAATAATAACCCACTTTCACGATGACCATACGGGTGGGCTTGATACAGTGGCTTCCGTTTTTACGGTTAAAAATTTAATTTTACCTGATATGCTGAAATCTGATAGCATACAGGATGAGGTCTATAATGCTAAGCGCACAGTTCTTGCAGAAGACGGAGAATTTTACACCGCAAAACAGGGAATGACCGTTTCGTTTGGAGATTGCGAACTTACGTTTTTAGCATATTTTGGCGATCAAGATGATGAAAATAATCGATCTGTCTTTATAATGGCAAGGCTGGGAGATAAAAAGTTTTTGTTTACGGGAGACGCTGAAAAAAGCGCAGAGAAAAAGCTTTTAAACGAAGGGCTAAATCTTAAATGTGACGTTTTAAAGGCAGGTCATCACGGAAGCAACACCTCTACAAACGAGGATTTATTAAAGGCGGCAAAGCCTAAATATTCGGTAATTTCCTGCGGTCTTGGAAACAAGTATTCACACCCTGGAGAAAAACTGCTTGAACGTTTAGAAGAATATGACGTTTCCTTTTGGAGAACCGACGTAAACGGTGATATAACCTTCACCTTTTCAAAGAACGAAATGATCGTTACAACCCAAAAATAATGCAAAATTTAGCACTCTACTGCCAGTGGAGTGCTTTTGTTTTTTAGTAGAGTTGAGAAAACGAAGGGTAGGTTGCTAATTTTTGCATAAATCCGTAAAATAAAAATATACTTTTTTTACGGAGGCGTTTTTAATGAGCGACAAATTTATTTTATCCTGTGAATCAACGGTCGATATGCCTTATTCTTACGTTACAGGGCGCGATATATCGGTCCTTTTTTATTCATATAGTATTGACGGCGTGGAGTTTGAGGATGAAATGGGCAAGGACCCTAACGCGCTAATTGAGTTTTATAAAAAGATAGAAAACGGCGCACTTCCTTCAACCTCGCAGATAAACGAATATAAATATTTAGATTACTTTGACGAGCTTTTACAAAAGGGTGACGTTTTGCATATCGCGTTTGGTTCAGGTATGACCCCTTCTGTAAACAATGCATACGTAGCGGCTGAGCAGATGCGTGAAAAATACCCCGAAAGAAAGCTTGTTGTTATCGATTCAACCTGTAGCTGCGGCGGCTACGGTCTGCTATTGGATACCGCCGCTGATTTGCGGGACGAAGGCAAGAGTATGGAGCAAATAGAGGCTTGGGTTAAGGATAATCTCCGTAATGTTCACCATCAGTTTTTTGCAACCGATATGAAGTTTTTTAAAAGAAGCGGTAGAGTTTCAGGTCTTACAGCAACCGCCGCTACTATACTCGGTATTTGCCCGATAATGCATCTTAATTACGACGGTAAAATCATAGCCTACAGCAAGGTGAGAGGCAAAAAAAGTGCGATTAACACAACGGTAGCAGAAATGAAAGCTCACGCTGTAAGCGGTGCTGATTATGACGGTAAATGTATTATATGCCACTCAAACTGTCTTGACGATGCCAATACCACAAAAAATCTCATAGAGCAGCAAATGCCACGCTTAAAGAATAAAGTGAAAATTTACAATATAGGCACCATAATTGCTTCACATTGCGGACCGGGTACAGTAGCGGTGTTTTTTATGGGCGATCAAAGAGAAAATCACAACTGAAAAATATCAAAAAACCTCTATGGAAACCCGTGTGCCATAGAGGTTTTATTTAGCTCTGGAAATACTGTAATTTTATTTAATATTAAGGCTTGATTGTGTTGACAAAAGTATCATAATATGGTATATTTTATAAGTAAATATATGTCAATTTGGACACGAGTCTAGTTTTTTGAATTGAGGGATTAAAGTGAACAAAAATTACGTAATTAAAGAGCCTTTTTTCGAGTACGGTCCTAAGTGCTACATGTATGGTGACGTGTTACTCGACATTGCCAAAGGTCTCGACAAGTTAGCAGATAAGTATGACGTTGATGTAATTCTCGATGTTCCCGATACCGAGATTTACAACCTTGCTAAAAACGTAAAGAGAGTACATATCTATTCTCAGCATATGGATAGCATTCCTGTTGGCAAGGGTATGGGAAGAACCTTACCTGAGGCAGTAAAGGCTGCAGGTGCCGTAGGTGTTATGCTAAACCACGCCGAGCATAAGCTTACTATGGACGAGTTAGCAGAGGCTATCAAGCGTGCAGACGAGGTAGGTCTTGCTACTATGGTTTGCGCCGATAGCGTTGAAGAGGTTAAGGCTATTGCTAAACTTGCTCCTAACATCTTAGTTGCTGAGCCTACCGAGCTTATCGGCACAGGCAAGCCTGCGGATAAAGAGTACGTTGATGAGGTTATCAAGTGCATCAGAGAGATTAATCCTGAGATTAAGCCATTCCCATCAGCAGGTATCAGCAAGGGTGAGGATTGCTACAATATAATCAAGGCAGGCTCGTCTGCTTCAGGATGTTCAAGCGCTATAGCAAAGGCAGAAAATCCACTAGCTTTAGCTGAGGAAATGATTGCCGCTGTTAGAAAAGCTTGGGACGAAACACATTCTTGAGGTGATAGTATGAAAAAAGAAACTATACAGGCTGTAAAAGACGTCTTTGCAATAGAGTCGCAGTGCATTATAGAAATGGAAAAGTATTTCGACCCGATTGCTTTTGCAAAGGCTGTTGAACTTTTAAAGAACGCAACCCGTATCGGTGCGTCAGGTTGCGGCCATTCAGGTATTTTTTGTCAGCACTTTGCACACCTTATGTGCTGCATAGAGCTTCCTACAAGATTTATTTCACCTGCTGAGGCTATTCACGGTGCTACAGGCTATCTAAAGGAAGGCGACGTAATGGTATTTGCTTCCCGAGGCGGTAAAACAAAGGAATTACTTCCTATAGTTGATATCTGCAAGGCAAAGGGTGTAAAAATTATTACAATAACCGAGAATCTAGAGTCACCTTTAGCTACTAGTGCTGACGTAGTTTTAAAACAGTACGTTAACCGCGAAACCGATAAATACAATTCGCAGGGAACAACCTCTTCTACCTCTCTTGGAGTAATATTCCATATGCTTCAAACAGCACTTATTGAAGAGACAGGCTATAAAAACGAGCAGTTTGCCCTCATTCATCCAGGCGGTGCAGTGGGCGAAAGGCTTAATAAATAATAAAATATTTTTAAAAAGGAGTTTTTAAAATGGAGTTTAAAGTTTATCAGAAAGAGTTAGAGTTACAGTCTAGAGGTTGGATCCCAACTTTCCACGACGTATCTAAGGAAATTATGGAAATAGTTGCGGCTTCAGGCGTAAAGAATGGTACTGTTGCTATCGCTTCTCACCACACAACCTGTTCTGTAATGGTTCAGGAGTGCTCACATGATATCGATTCTTTCGACCTTGAGTTCTTACAGCACGACCTTCTCGACATTATGAGAAAATTAATCCCTGATTACACCAACGAGGGCGACTATCGTCATCCAGGCCCAATCCACGCTAAGTTCGGCAGATTCGTTAACGAGCCAGGCGACTTTACAAGTATGAATACTGACGGTCACCTCCGTTCTGTATTCTTCGGCAGAAGCGAAACAATGACCATTAAGGACGGCGTTCTTGATGGCGGCGAATTCGCTCACATCTACTTCATTGACTGGGATCACGTTCGCGCACGTCGCAGACAGTTAAACGTTACCGTTATGGGTACAACTGATGACGTAGAGGATAGAAAGTGGAATAACGGCGAGGTTATCAACACCCTCCGCAAGTTCACCGACGAAGAAAAGGGCGACGATATCCACTATACTCTCCAGCAGCAGAGATAATTATTAATAGGTATTAAAAAAGGGACAAAGGCAACATTTTAAAAAATGTTCCTTTGTCCTATCCTATACAAAATAAAAACCCGAAGGAGAAAACAATGAACCTAATGGGAATAGACGTTGGTACAACGTCTGTAAAAACTGCAGTTTTTAATGAAAAACTCGAAATGCTAAAATCCTCTAATATCGATTACATAATAGAGGCTCACGGCGATATAGTTGAATTTACTGCTGAAAAATATTGGGAAATAGTAAAAGAAGAGCTTGAAAACTTAGATTTAAAGGTTGACGCTTTAGCTATTGATACCCAATGCGAAACACTTATTTTAACCGACGAAGACGGTAATCCTGTAAGAAAGGCTATTGTTTGGCTTGATAACAGAGCGACAGCCGAAGCCGAGCTTATAGAAAAGCATTTTGGCAGAGAAAAGGTTTATTCTGTTACCGGTCAGCCTGAGATTACGGCTACCTGGCCTGCTTGTAAGCTTTTATGGGTTAAAAACAACGAGCCTCAAGTTTGGGCTAAAACAAAGAAGATTTTTTTGCTTGAAGATTATCTTCTTTACAAGCTTACAGGAAAGTTTGTTACCGAGAAAACCTTACAATCTTCTACCATATACTTTGATATAAACAATGCTGTTTGGTGGAAAGAGATGCTCGATTTTATAGGCGTTGGCGAAGATATGTTGCCTAGCCTTTTGGATAGTGGCGAGTACGTTGGTGACTATAACGGCATTAAGATTGTAACGGGTGCTATGGACCAGGTTTCAGGCGCTATAGGTGCCGGTGTTATCAAAAAGGGTATTGTCAGTGAAATGACAGGTACTACTATGGTGGTATTTAGCCCTTGTGATACAGTTCCAAAATACGACGCAAACAGCATAATTCCTTGTCATTATAATTATGACGGTAAGTATTGTGTATTAACGTGGTCGTCTACCGCGGGAATGGCTCTTAAATGGTTTAAAAATGCTCTGTGCGAAGATTTTTCTTTCAGAGAGTTAGATGAAATTGCCGAGAAAATCCCTGCAGGATGTGACGGTTTAACCTTCCTTCCATACCTTTGCGGATCAACAATGCCAAAGTATAACCCTCAGGCAAGAGGCAGCTTTACAGGTCTTACCCCTGAGCATACCAGAGGCCATTTTGTAAGAAGCATAATGGAGGCTATTTCCTGTATTTTAAAGGAAAACCTCGATTACGTTGGCGCTGAAGTACAGGAAGTCAGAGCTATGGGCGGCGGTGCAAACAGTCCGCTGTGGTGTCAAATGAAGGCTGATATGACGGGTAAAACTTTGGTAACCCTTAAAAACAAGGAAACCGCTTGTCTTGGAGGTGCAATCCTTGCAGGTGTTGGTACCGGAGTATTCCCATCGGTTGAAAGTGTTCTTGATTTAATTAAGATAGAAAAATCCTATTCGCCAAAGGGCGAAGATTATTCGTCTGCAATTGAGAATTTCGAAAAGGCAGACGCTATATTAAACGTAGTTGAAAAATAAACAGAAAAGAGGTTTTATTATGGCAAAGGCAGCTTTTGTAGGCTTTGGTGAGGTTAATACCCCTAAGGAGCTTATAGTTAACAAATGTGCTAAAGCGCTGGAGGCGCTTGAAGCAGAGGGAATTGAGACCATCAGCGTATATCCTGTTACCGATGATTATGAGGAGAAGGATATAAAGAAGGCTATTGATGCACTAAAGGGTCAGGAATTTGACTTTTTAGTAGTTTGTATTGCAGGTTGGATTCCTACCCATGCTGTAGTTAAGGTTACCGAGCATTTCCGCGATAAACCAATGGTATTGTGGGGACTTTGCGGTTGGATAGAAGAAGGCAGAATTGTTACTACCGCTGATCAGGCTGGTACAACAGCTATCAGAAAGACCTTCTACGATTTAGGATACACCTTTAAGTACATCTATGATATTATAGGTCTTCCAACAAACTCTAAGGCAGTAGCAAACTACGGTATTGCGGCAGCTGCTGCTAACAAGCTTCGTCATGCTAGAATTGGTATGGCTGGCTACAGAGATATGAACCTCTACGGAACACAGGCTGACGGTCCATCTCTAAAGCGTGTTGTAGGTCCTGAAATTGAGACCTTCGAAATGCTTGAAATGGAACAGAGATATAAGGAGATTACTGAAGAGGCAAAACAGGAAGTAATCGACAAACTTATGTCAAAGTGGAAGTTCCTAAAGCCTGCAAAACAAGAGAGTATGTTAATGGCTGCAGGTTATTATCTTGCAGTTAAGGCTATATGCGACGAGCGTGGCTATGAGGCTATCTCACTTAAGGACGTTGACGGTATGAAGAAGCTTTTAGGCTTCCCACCAGCACCAATCTTTATGTTACTTGCAGATGCTGAAAACCTCTGCACAGTACCTGAGAACGATGCTTTAGGTAACGTTACACAGCTTATGGTAAGATACGCAACAGGTCAGGCAGCAGCTTATCTTGAATTCTATGAGTTCTTCCAGAACAGCGTGTTGGCAGGTGTTCCTGATTACGTTCCTGCTGCTATTGTTGATGGTGACGTAACCGTTATGCCTGCGGCGTTTGGTGAGCTTTCTGAGGGCATTTTAAACGTAAGCAAGGTAAAGACAGGTGAGCTTACAATGTGCCGTTTAACATGGGATGGCGGAGACTATTATATGCATATGGTTAAAGGCGTTGGTAAGACTCCTAACAAGTGGGAGGAAGCTGGTTGGACACAGCCCGCACCTCAGCTACCCGGTCTTGAAATCGAGCTCCAAGACGTAAGACACTTTGCAGATAACGTTATGTGTCAGCACTACATAATCTCTTATGGCGATAACACAGAAGTAATTGAAAACCTCTGCGATATCCTTGGAATTGAGATTATTCGCTAATTAAATAGGTATACAAAAGAGCCAATCGAAAATTCGATTGGCTCTTAAATTTTTTGCTATAAAAAATTGCTCAAGCGTGTTAACACTTGAGCAATTTTGTTTTAGGCCTTAGCCTTTTTCTTTTTAGTTGTTTGGTGCTTTTCGCGGTATTCCTTCCAGTATACCCAAAGTGGACCTGCCACAAAGAGAGAGGAGAAGCAACCTGAAATTAGACCGAACGCCATTGGAATAGCGAAGGTGCGAAGTGAAGTAAGGCCAAAAATTTCT
Organism: Acutalibacteraceae bacterium; assembly: GCA_045613005.1. Lineage (GTDB taxonomy): Bacteria > Bacillota > Clostridia > Oscillospirales > Acutalibacteraceae > UBA737. Next base: position 10,240 of record JAZLAD010000064.1, read on the forward strand.
GAAACAACGATAATAGTCAAAACTGCTAAAATTGTTGTTGTGGTTGTAACGATATTTCTAGTTAAAATACCGCCTGTAGTTATATCCATATTTTCGCTGATTGCGAGTTTTGGATAGTACTTCTTATTTTCTCTTACGCGGTCGTAAACAACGATTGTATCGTTAAGTGAGTAACCAAGAAGTGTTAGCACTACCGCCATATAGTTAGAGTCAATCTCCAAACGGAATATAGCGCACACAAAGAAGCTAACGAATAGGTCGAGCACTAAAGCACAAAGTGCTGTAAGAGCCGCTGAAACACCGCCGATTTTTCTAAATCTAACACCTACGTACGCTACCACGAATATAGCAGTAATAAGTACAGCAACTAAGCTCTTTGCAAAGAAGGTACCTGCGATTGAAGGATTAACCGAGTTTGCATCGTAGATTTCAAAACTGTTCTTTTCAAACTTTTTGGTAAGTGCATCAGTTAGCTTGTTTTGATTGTCGGCAGAAACGGTTTTCTTACCTGAAACGGTAATTACAAACGTTTTTGTGTCACCTGCAAAGGATTCGCTTTGTGTAATCTTAATATCATCTTTAATGATTGTTTTTACTGTATCTTCAAAATCCTTCTGAGCAACGTCGCCCTTGTAAGAATAGGTAATTCTTGTACCGCCGGCAAAGTTGATATCAAGCTTTAAGCCGAAAACCAAGGTGGAAATAATGCCTAAAACAATAACAGCGGCATAAACAATCATAGCGACTTTAAATGCTTTTTTAGAATTAATCTTTTTCATATCAGCCATTTTTCTTACCTCCGTAAAGTGCAGGATTTCTCAACCACTTCTGCTGAGAAAGGCTCTTAAGCATATACTTAGAAGCAAGAACACCCATTATAAGGTTGAATATAACACCTACTAAGAGGGTATAACCGAACGAATAGATAGAGCCTGTTATAGATGAACCAAATAGTGACATAACAGGTGAGAATATCTTTGCAAGGAAGCTGTCAGGTGAGCCAAACGCGCCCATAAGTACTATGGATACGATAACGATGGTAACGTTACCATCAATAACTGCGCTAAGGCTGTTTTTAAAGCCTGAATCAATAGCACCGTCGATAGTCTTGCCCTTTTGGAACTCATCTCTGATACGCTCAGCAGCGATAACGTTAGCATCAACACCAACACCGATTGAAAGGATAATACCTGCTATACCGGGGATTGTAAGTGTGAAGCTATCGGTACCTGGGAAGTAACCCGAAATACAAGCGATAGAGCCTGCGAGCTGACCGAGTAGAGCAATAGATGCTACAACACCGGGAACACGGTAGCGGATAATCATAAGTAAGCAAACAACTGCGAATGCAATAGCGCCTGCGATAACCATAACGTTTAATGCATCAGAACCAAGTGTTGGAGATATAATCTGAAGCTTGCTATCGTCAACTGTTAATGCAAATGGAAGGGCGCCGGACTTTATCTTCTTAGCAAGAAGGGAAGCTGACTCTTGGTCGAAGCTACCGTATATTATAGCCTTGCCGCCTGTGATTTTTTTATCACAGCTTGCGGTAGAAATATTTGTATCATCCATATAGATAGAAATATTTGTTTTGTTTGCAGCAGCATCTGCAGTTGCCTTTTCAAAAGCAGTAGCACCTGTAGAATTGAGGGCAAGTGATACAACCCAACCCTGTTCCTGATCGTACTGTGCAGAAGCATCGGTAACAACGTCACCCGTCATAAAGGGTGTACCGCTATTAGTATCACCGCTATAGAACTTCAGCTGTGCAGAAGCACTTAATTCCTCAACTGCAGTTTGCGGATCAATTGAGTTTCCGCCTGCTGCTTCCGGGAAGCGAACGATTACCTGATTACGAGAAGTATCGGTATAAACTTCATAATCTGTAATGTTAAGATTGGTAAGTCTTGTTTCGATGATGGTTTTTGCAACCTGCATATCATCGGCTGTGATCTTAACACCTTCTTTGTCCGGTGTGAAAACAGCTTCAACACCACCGCTTATATCAATGCCCCAACGTATATCGCCGGCACCCTTGATATAAAGTTTTTCTGTATCGCCGTAGTAATTCTTTATTCCTATGAAGGCTGTAAGTGTTAAGGTTACAATCAACACAAAAATAACGAAAAACAGCGGCTTGCCTGTTCTTCTGGACTTCATTGGCAAATCCTCCAATTTCTTTGATTATCTTAAATTCTAAAAAATAAGACAAACTTTCTAATAATTATATCTAAAAACTTCAGTAAAGTCAATCAGTTTTAGTATAAATTATATATTTTTGATCAATTTTTCAAGTGCGGCATATTTAACAGCTACACAAAGCAGGTTAGCGGCCACCTTAATTTCCTCAAGACAGGGGAATGATGGTGCAATTCTGAGGTTAGAGTCATTAGGATCGATGCCGTATGGATAAGCTGCACCTGCAGGGGTTAGAATAAGACCTGCGTTAGCGCAGAGCTGCTCAACCCTTTTAGCACAACCGTTCATCACGTAAAGGCTTATAAAATATCCACCGCGAGGTGACGTCCAACGTGCTACGCTTGTATCGCCGAGATTTTCGCCAAACGCATTTAAAACAGCTTCAAATTTTGGACGTATTATATCCGCGTGTTTTTTCATGTGAGCCTTGATATCGTCAAAGCTTTCAAAAACTCTGGCATGACGAAGCTGATTTAATTTATCAGGACCAATGGTCTGATACTTCATGCGGTTTTTAAGCATCAACACGTTGTTAGGACTTGCCGCTATTGCCGCAACACCTGCACCGGGGAAGGTAACCTTTGAAGTGGAAGCAAAAATAATTGGTAAATCAGGGTGTCCTGCCTTTACGCATTCGTCATAAAGGTTTAAAAGATGGTCACCCTCATCATATAGGTCGTGAATAGCGTAGGCATCATCCCACATAATTCTAAAGTCCTTTGCAGCAGGTTCAAGACGCGCGAAACGCTTAACAACCTCGTCGCTGTAGGTTGTGCCCTCAGGGTTAGAATATTTAGGTACACACCAAATACCCTTAACACTAGGGTCTTTAATTAGCTCTTCAACCTTGTCCATATCAGGACCGTCGGAATTCATTTCTACAGGGATTAGCTCAAAACCAAAATATTCAGTTATAGCAAAATGACGGTCATATCCGGGAACAGGGCATAGGAACTTTAAGTTTTCCTGTTTCATCCATGGCTCACCGCCCATGCCGTGCGTCATACCCTGAGCAATGGTATCAAACATAAGATTTAAGGACGAATTTCCTCCAACTATAATTTGATCCTTTGAAATTCCAAAAATCTTGCTAAATAGTTTCTTAAGCTCCTTAAGACCGTCAAGACCGCCGTAGTTTCTGCAATCAATACCGTCGATATTTTTAAAGCCTGTGGTGTTGCCTACAAGGTCAAACATCTTCTGGCTTATATCCATATTTTCGGCACTGGGTTTTCCTCTTGACATATCAAGAGAAAGATGTAAAGCACGTAAAGCTTCGTACTCTGATTTGATAGCCTCAAACTCTTTTTCAAGCTCGCTATTTGTCATTTTTAAATAATCTGACATCCAAATTAACTCCTTTTTATAAATACAATCAAGTAATTATACTGTATTTTATCTACATATGCAATACCTATAATTTAAATTTCTCCGTTTTTTATTAAAAGATTTAGTTTAAGGATTGCAACCTGAGTTTTAGCATCCTTAATTTCGTTTGATAAAACCATCTCGAGCGCTTTTGAAAACGGAATTTTTTCCACAGCTAAAAATTCATCTTCATCAGGCTCGGCATCACCAAAAGAAAGATTGGTTGCGGCATAAATCCAAATAATTTCTCCACAGTATCCGGGAGTAGGGTAGAGCTCACCTAAAAAGGTATATTTTTGGGCTGTAGCGCCGGTTTCCTCTTTTAACTCTCTTTTTCCGCAAAGCAGTGGGTCTTCATCCAAAGAATCACGCTTACCTGCGGGTATTTCGTATATTACCTCGCCGTAAGGGTAGCGAAACTGCTTAACCATTAAAAGATTATAGTCCTCATCAAGTGCCGCAACACAAACACCTCCGTTGTGCTCAATAACCTCTCTTTTAGCGGTTTGACCGTTTGGAAGCAACGCGTCGTCAAGTCGCAGTGAAACTATCTTACCCTTGTATTTATATTCGGCTGCAATTTGTTTTTCAATTAAATTCATTATTTGTTCATTCCTTAAATATAATTTAGTACAGGTTTTAAATTTGGGGTGGTTAAAATGGAAGGCTTAGTGCTTTGTGAAAACTATGATTATTCTGCACTGTCAAAACTCATATATAATATGTGTGGGCAGTATAAATTTGTTAAAAGTTTTGTGATAGGCAAAAGCTGTGCGGGTAGAGATATAACCGCCCTTAAAATAGGAAATGCTACTGAATATGCCTTAATAACAGCCGCTATACATGGCAGTGAACATATCACAACCAACGTTCTTATGATGTTTTTCGAGGAACTTTGCGACGCCGTTTTAAAGGACTTGTCAATAGCAGGATTAAACGCCCGACGGGCACTTATAGGCAGAGGAATTATTTTGATACCCAGAGTTAATCCTGATGGCTGTGAAATATCAATTAACGGTGCCCTAGCTTGTGGTAACAGGCTAAAGGAGGTTACCAAAATGTGTAACGGTGATTTCGAGCATTTCAACGCAAATTTAAGGGGAGTGGACCTGAATCATAATTTTGATGCCGGTTGGAAAAAACTTAGAGAGCTTGAACGAGAAAACGGGATATACGGACCGTCCTCAAGGCGTTACGGCGGACCGTCGCCCGAAAGTGAGCCCGAAACAAAGGCGCTTTGTAAGCTCTGTCACGAAGGGGCGATAAGACAGGTTTTATCGCTTCACACACAAGGGGAAGTAATATATTGGAGCTACGGTAAAAATCGGCCCAAGCGAAGCCAAAAGATGGCGGAGATAATGGCTAGCAGCGCGGAATACGCGCTCGACGTCCCCACGGGACTGGCGCTCGGCGGTGGATTTAAGGATTGGTTTATTGATTGCTTTGACCGACCGGGCTTTACCGCAGAATTAGGATTAGGTAACAATCCGCTTCCAATAAAGCAGAGCCGTGAAATATATCTTAGGGTTCGTGAAATGCTTACGTTGTTTTCAATTATGTAATTATAAAAAGGTGTTACGTCAAGTAGCACCTTTTTTCTCATCCTTCTTGTCCTTTTGTTTTACGTGGGATAGGGGATTTGAGTCAATAGCATTTTTAATCTGTGTGTTAGAAATATGCGTATATATCTGTGTTGTGCCAAGGTTAGCGTGACCTAAAATGTCTTTTAGCACTCGTATATCAACGCCTCCATGTTGATACATAAGCGTTGCAGCGGTGTGTCTTAGCTTGTGTGTAGAAAGCCCTTGCCCCGCAAGACCTGCTTTATCAAGATATTTTTTTACGATATGCTGGACAGTTTTATCGCTTATTCTTTTGCTGTTTCGGCTTATGAATAAAGCGTTACGGTCGCCTGCCTTTAGGTTATCGTTTGGTCGCACCATAAGATAAGCATTTATAGCCTCTCTACAGGCATCGTTTAGATAGACCATTCTTTCCTTGTTACCTTTGCCGAGAAGTCTTAACGTACCGTCAGAGTGAATATCAGTAATATTTATTCCGCAAAGCTCGGACAAACGCATACCGCAGTTTAAAAATAGAATGAGTATGCAAAAGTCGCGTTCTTTATAAGGACCGTCAACGGTAGAGAGAAGTTCGAGTGAGTCTTCAAGCGTTAAATGCTTAGGTAATGACTGCTTTACCTTTGGAGCTTCAAGAAGTTCTGCAGGGTTTACCTCCAGTAAATGTATCTGCGATGTTAAATATTTAAAGAAGCTTCGAAGAGTAGATGTTTTTCGCGCTCTGGTAGCAGGGGAGTTGTCTCTTTCGTCCTTGCAAAAAACAATAAATGCGTAAAGATCTGAAATAGTTACCGAGGAAATAAACTCGGCGTCAACCTCTTCAATGCTTATTTTATCAAAATCAGTTTTTTTATCTACCTTACCCCGAACAAGCAAAAGATATCTGAAAAAGGTTTGAAGGTCTAGGTAATATTCCTCAACCGTTTTTGACGATTTTCCCTTTATAGTCTCGTTGTAGGTTAGAAAATCTCTTATTATGGGTGGTGATGTAAGTAAAAGCTCGTGCTTCGTAAAATCAGCCCCTATATATTTAATATAGGTGTATTTTATCACAAAAATTATAAAAATGCAAATAAAAGGATAAAAAAACAGTTATGGTTTTTTATTTCCTTAAAAGGCAGATTTAAGGAGAAAAAGATTAGAATTTTAATAAAAATCAGAAAAACAGTTTGAACAAAATTGTTAGTTCTTTTAATAAATATAACAAATTTGACATTTTATGTGTATATCGACAAGCAAGTACTGAAAAAAAT
>JAZLAD010000065.1:0-6106 GCA_045613005.1 Acutalibacteraceae bacterium
GCAGACGGAAAGACCGAAAATGCATATTTTGCTTATGATGCAGTAACCGGTGCGGTTACCAGAAAAGAAGGCACGCAGAATAGCGATATCATTGGTTACCTGACCGATATGGTTCGCAGCACAGCGGATAGCTTCGCTGCAGTAAAGACTGAAACTGCAGTCACGGAAACCATTGTGTTCAATGAGCTGCCCTACGGTTATTATCTGATTGACAAGGGTAATGACGCTGTTGTTACCATCGACAGCAATACGCCCAATGTTCAGGTGATCGATAAGAACCAGATTCCCGGAACAGATTTCAGCAAGAAGGTTTGGGATGAAGAAACTAATAGCTGGGTTGTAAATTCTTCTGCCAACATTGGCGATATCATCGATTTTAAGGTTGAGTTCGATGCTACCAACTATGATGGTGAAAAGCAGATCAAGTATTACACCGTTGCCGATACAAAGGGCAACGCTCTTTGGGTAGAATTCAACAGCGTAACTGTTACAGTTGACGGTGTGACCTTGGACCGTGGTTATTATCATGGCGTTGACGGTACTTCCAACACCGGCGAGTGGAAATATTTTGGTACATGGACTGAAGCAGAGAAGGCAAATCCTGACAACGCTCAGTGGTACATGATTCACCGCGGATTTGATGCCTTTGATATCGTTATTCCTTGGATGGACGATTACCACTTTGAAGGCACTACTAACGATTTCTCCCTTACCTACGGCGAAGATGCAAAGTCTATGTACGCTTCTCCTGTTGAGGTAGTTGTTACGTATAAGGCTTCCGTTGAACCCGGTGCTACCATCGGCAATGCTCAGAACAACAATCTATGGAACACCGCAGACCTGAGCTGGACCTCTGACACCACCGACGGTCCTGATGAACCCAGCACAACCACAACCACTGTATATGCTCTTGGCTTGGAAAAGATCGACGCTGATACCGGCGCGTACTTGGCCGGTGCAACCTTTGAGATATACAGTGATGAAGATTGTACAAAGCCTGTATACGTTATCCCCACAGATATCAAGGGTGTTTACATTTTAGATGACCTCAAGACCATTGTTAGTGGCGAACATAGAGAAACCTCACGTAAGAAGTATGAAGCATACTTGGCTGATTATCTAAATGGTGCAGAACAGAAGAACGTTGTGACCTCAGAGATCAACGGCAAACTGATCATTCTAGGTCTTGAAGCTGGAGACTACTATCTAAAGGAAACAGTAGCTCCCGACGGTTATAACAAGTTGGCTACTACTACGGTGGTTACTGTTGGTCAGAGCAACCACACCTTCTTTGTGATTGCTGATGCTAACGGCAATGTTGTGGATGCCCAGACCGCTACAGGTGACCAAACGAAACACACCTATACCGCTACCTCTACTGTCGTAGAAAATAGCAAGGGTATTGAGCTACCATCCACCGGTGGTATGGGCACCTTCTGGCTGATCACCGTCGGCACTCTGCTGGCCATCGGCTTCGCTGTGTTCTTGATTACCCACAAGAAGATGTCTGTATATACTGACTAATTCTTAAACTTAGATAAAGATACTAAGTGGGAGGAGAGAAAATCTTCTCTCCTCCCACTAAAAGTATAACAGAAAGGAGATGCCTATGAGGAGACATAAGACTGTAATTTTTCTGACCCTTGGTTTTTTGGTAGGTATCTGCATTCTGTTATATCCCGCGTTTAGTGATTACTGGAACAGTAAGACCCAAAGCCGAGCCATTACGGACTATGAATCTGTCTTGGAAAATCTGAAGCCTGAAGATTATACCGCGATTTTTGACAAGGCCCACGCCTACAACAAAGCGCTTTACGAAACAGATTTTCCGCTAACAGATTATTCCAAGGTGCCCGGTTACAACGATACCCTACGGGTAACCGATAACGATATGATCGGCTATTTGAAGATTGACCGCATTGGTGTTGAACTTCCTATTTACCACGGTACGTCAGACAAAGTGCTGAGTAAGGGTGTCGGTCATTTGGAAGGAAGCAGTCTGCCTGTAGGTGGCGAAAACACCCACTGCGTTATGTCTGCCCACAGAGGTTTGCCCAGTTCAAAGCTTTTTACCGATCTTGACCGAGTAGAAAAGGGTGATATCTTTCAAATCGTTGTGCTGGATCAGGTGCTGACCTATCAGGTCGATTTTATAAAGGTAATAGAAGCTAATGATCTTTCTGATTTGCAGATTATTGAAGGTGGAGACTATTGCACCCTGTTTACCTGTACACCTTATGGCATCAATACACACCGACTTTTGGTACGCGGCGTCCGGGTCGAAACGATCAAGGAAAAACCGATCATTTATGTCTCCAACGAGGCATTCCGTATAGAGCCGCTGCTGGTAACACCGGCAGTTGCCGCACCTATGCTCCTTGTGCTTCTGATTCACTTGCTTGTTAAGTACAGAGAGCCACCGAAAATCGTGCAGCAAAAGAAACAAGAGGAAGGAGGCACAGAGCATGCACCGTAAAATAATAATCCTGTTTGTGATGCTATTACTGATTCTAAGTTGTTCACTCACTGTTTTTGCGAAAGATTTTGATCCCCAAAAAACTGGCTCTATTTCTGTAACGCTGACGGAGCAGTATGATAAAGGTCCAATCGCCGGTGCAGAGCTTAGCGTGTATTATGTGGCAACAGTTCGCCCGAATACCAACGGGAATTTGAGCTATGTTTACACCGACTCCTTTGAAAATTCCGGAATTGACATTGCTGATCCGTCCCTTGCAATCAAATTGGATGCCTATGTATCAGAACACAATGTAGCATTTGTTAAAATCACCACCGATCAAAATGGTGCGGCAACCTGTAAGGAGCTTGCTTTGGGGTTGTATTTCATTAAACAAACAGAAACTGTTGAAGGCTATGCCCCTTGTACTCCATTCGTGGTGACGGTACCAATCAAAAACGCTGACGGTTATGTGTATGATGTGAATGCTTCTCCCAAAACAGAGGTTGCAAGGCTTACTGATATTACCATCAAGAAAGTATGGAATACCGATAAATCCACCGAAGCGGCAAAAAGTGTTACCGTGCAGCTTTTGCAAAATGGTAACATTGTCAAGACGGCAACTCTTAATGCGCAAAACAACTGGCAAGTTACTTATTCTGATATGCCTGAAAGCGATGCGTACAGCGTCAAAGAGGTGGATGTGCCCAAAGGTTTTACTGCAACCGTAAAGCGAAACGGTTATGTTTTCACAGTGACAAATACCTCTACTCTAATACAAACCGGTCAGTTAACATGGCCGATTCCCGTGCTCTCTATTAGCGGTATGCTTTTAATTGCAGTTGGAATCACGCTTTTACAGAAAAAGAGGAAATCAAATGCGTAAATGGATCGGTATTATCTGCGTCTTACTTGGTGTCCTATGCATTTTGAGTGCCGCAGGATTTATAACGTATAATCGCCTGGAAGCGGGCAACGCAGAAAAAACAGCTCAAGATCTTCTCAAAAATGTTCAAAGCATAATTAATGACGAACAATTGGAACAACCATTGCCAAATGATATGAAAATGACAACTGTAGATGTGAATGGTTATGATTGCATCGGTGTTCTTTCTGTGCCCAATTTGGATTTAGAACTACCGGTCCTGACAGATTGGAGCTATGCAAAACTAAAGAAAGCACCATGCCATTATTACGGTTCCTATTTCGAGAAAGATTTTGTTATTGCTGCTCATAACTATAAAACACACTTTGGCAGACTTTCTCAGTTGCAAGCGGGTAATATTGTTGTTTTTACCGATGTTGGCGGAATAGCACATTACTACGAAGTAGTACTTTTGGAAACGCTGCCTAAAAATGCAACAAAAGAAATGATAACAAGTGGCTTTGATCTTTCGCTATATACCTGTACTTCCGGTGGCGGCAATCGTGTAACTGTACGCTGTAACACGGTTGAAGATTTAATTAAATAAAATCAAAGGCGGTTGAAACTCAGTGATTTGACCGCCTTTTTTGCGCGAAAGACATGGAAAACTATTTTTTATTACTAAAAGATGCTTCTTGGGTTGACGCGTTGCATTTAAAATGATACAATAATAAAAGCGTTTCAAAATAAAAATACATATTTGAGGAGAATTATTATGAAAAACTGTCCAAATTGCAACATTCAGTATGAAGATTCCGTAAACTTCTGCAACAACTGCGGCACAGAGCTTGTAGCAGAAGAAACCGAAGCAGCTGCTGTAGCAGAGTACAAGCCAAACTTTTTGTTTGTATTTCTTTACAAGGTTTTAGCTATCGTTTCGGCTATGTTTGCCGCTTGCTCTATCGCTTCCCCTTATTATAGCGTTAGCGTAAACTACAATAAGTACCTCGGTACATTCTCTGCTTATGAAATTTTCAGATTTGGTACAGGGGCTGCTGTATTTGCATTATTACTTGCTCTTGGCACCTTAGCTTTTGCTGTTCTTACCTTTATTCAGGGCTTAATTAAAAAAGGCGGTAAAGAGGCTCTCTTTGACGGTATCGTTCGTCTTGCTATCGGCACTGCACTTTTAATCGTAAGCATTGTTATTTTAGTTCACGCCTGATAAAACGAAATTTCGTTTGAAATTTAAGCACCTCGAAAGAGGAGCTTTTTTCTTGCGGTTATGCAGTTTGTGTGGTATAATACGCTTAAGGCGGTGATAAAGTGTTAGGCGCGATATACGGCGATATAGTAGGTTCTTATTATGAAACACATTGTACTAAAAATTATGACTTTGAGTTTCAAAAAGACAGTTCTTTTACCGATGATACTGTTTTGACCGTTGCGGTTTGCAAGGCAATACTTAACAATGGCGAAAGTATAACCCGTTGGCAGCTTAAAAAACGTGGCTTGGAGTATGCAGGTCAATACCGACAGTTTTATTCGCATTTCCCGAATGCGGGTTTTGGTAATATGTTTTCTGCGTGGGCAAAGAGTGGCGAATACAGGGTTAGTCGCAGTTATGCAAACGGAGCCGCTATGCGTGTCATTCCTATTGCCTATGCCTATGATACTATAGAGCAAGTTATGCTACAGACTAAAGCTAGTTGCTATTTTACGCATAAACATAAGGAGGCAATAACAGCCGCACAGGCAGTAGCTTCAGCGGTTTTTCTTGCAAAAAACGGTGAAACAAAAGAAGGTATCAAGACCTATCTTCAAAATAAATTTCGTTATGATTTGTCGCCCAAAATTGAGGATATAAGGAAAACTTATGTTTTCAACAGCCGTTCTTCATACAGTGTGCCGCCTGCAATTATAGCATTTTTAGAATCTAGTGATTACGAAAGTGCTATAAGAAATGCAGTATCTCTTGGCGGCGATGCAGACACCGAGGCTTGTATTGCCGGCGGAATAGCCGAGGCGTTTTATAAAGAAATACCAAAACAAATATCGGATTTTTGCGATAGAAAAATAGATTTTACGCTTAAAAGCGTTATTAAAGAGTTTGAAAATAAATTTAGCGGTTGATGTTAAAAGCGAAAGTGTTGTGCTCTTAGAACACAACGCTTTTCTCTTTTAAAAAATTTTCAAAACCCCACACTAAATGTTTGCCTAAATTGTTTTTTTATGCTATACTAATTTTGAATAGATATTTTTCGTATACATATAGTATAAACTAATCGCTTTTAAGTTTTTAAATAGGAGAATTATTTGATGGCTCATATTTTTGCATCCATTAAAGAGTCGCTTTCTTCGGTTTTGCCGATAGCGATAATAGTTTTGGTTTTATCGGTTACCTGTGTAGCGTTAGCGGCAGGTGTTTTAGTGCTGTTTTTATTTGGAACCATTCTGCTTATTCTCGGTATGAGCTTTTTTACGGTGGGCTCGGGTATTTCGATGGAGCCTTTAGGTGACGGTATCGGTAAATCCTTAAATAAGAAAAACCTGATAATCATAATACCGCTTGCTATCTGCTTTGTTTTAGGCTTTTTTATCACCGTTTCGGAGCCTGATTTGCAAGTGTTAGCCTCACAGGTGCCGACAATTCCTAACGCTATGCTGATTAACTGCGTAGGCATAGGCGTTGGTATATTCCTTGCTATTACTTTGCTTAGAAACCGCTTTAATATTCCGCTAAGACGTCTGCTTTGGGTTTTCTATCTTGCAATAATTGTTTTAGC
>JAZLAD010000066.1:0-6005 GCA_045613005.1 Acutalibacteraceae bacterium
AACCAACAATATATCGCAGTGCGTCTATTCTTCGGATTACGCAAAAGCGTTGTCGCTTGAAGCAGTTAATAAAAACGTAAACGTTAAAATCCATATAAAGCTTGATACAGGTATGTCGAGACTTGGTTTTAACTGCAGAACGGGTGAGTTTTTAGGTTTAGACGAGGCAATTTCAGCGGCTTCGCTTGAAGGCTTTATCTTTGAAGGCGTGTTCACCCACTTTGCCGATGCAGACCGCACAGAACAAACCCAGGACGGCTTTACCAACAAGCAATTTGGTTTATTTAGCAAAGCATTAGACGGCTTCAAAAAGGCAGGACTTACACCTACCTACGCACACACCTGTAATTCTGCGGCACTGTTAAATGATAGCGATAAGCTTCTTGATTTTTGCAGACCGGGTATTATTTTGTACGGTCTTACACCCTCAAGCAGTCTTAAATTACAACAGGGTTTTAAACCTGTTATGACACTTAAATCGGTAGTTTCCATGGTAAAGGAAATAGACGAGGGCGCTGCTATAAGCTATGGCAGAACCTTTAAGGCAGCGAAAAAAATGCGTGTTGCCACCGTTACCGCAGGTTATGCCGACGGATACCCTAGAGCTCTTTCAAACAAGGCTTACGTTTTAATAAACGGGAAAAAGGCAAACATTGTTGGCAGGGTTTGTATGGACCAGATGTGCGTTGATATAACCGATATCGAAAACGTAAATATAGGCGACGAGGTAATTCTTTTCGGCAAGGAATTGCCTGTCGAAGAAATAGCTGAGCTTTGCTCTACTATAAACTATGAAATAGTTTGCGGCGTATCGCCGAGAGTTCCACGAATTGCGGTTGAATAAATTAATAAGGCGTTGTGTCGATGCCGACACAACGCCTTATTTTTGTATAACGAAAACAGGAACCGAGATTTCGGTTCCTGTGAACTTTTCCTGTTTAATTTGCCGTTACAATATCTTTTCCATACAGGTCTTTTGTGGGATAAGGCCCTGCGCCTCGTAAAACCTCATTGCCGAGGTGTTACAGCTCCAAACGTTAAGTGTCAGGTTGTAACAGCCGCTTTTTCTTGCCAGTTCTACCGCCGCTTCATAAAGCTCTTTGCCGATATGCTTGCCCCTTTCGTTCTCGTCAACACAAAGGTCGTCTATATAAAGGGTTTTAATATCGGTTAAAACCGAATTGTTAATATGCTGCTGAAAGATACAAAAGCAATAACCTAAAACATTGTCGTTACGGTCTGTCGACACGAGAATAGGTCTAGTGCCGTCGTTTAACATTTTAAGCAGCTCGGTTTCATTATACTTTCTGCCTACACCGAAAATATCAGGTCTGCCATTGTGATGAACAAGGCAAACCTGAGACAGCAAATCGCTGATTTTCGGTATATCCTTATCAATTGCTTTTCTTATCATACGATTATAGTTTATCCACATCGGCTTCGGTTATTAAGTGGAAGCCTGCGGCACTAAGCGTTGTTTCGGCAGCAGGATTATCCTCAACACGAATAACAACGTAGGCATGTTTTTCGGTACGCGCCATAAAAGCATACAGATATTCCATATTGATTTTATTATCGTCAAGCACTTTAAGCGCCTCGGAGAGCTTACCGGGAGCGTCGCCTATTTTAACACCTACAACGTCGGTAATTTTAATTAAATAGCCCTCTTCTTTTAAAATTTTCTCGGCGGTAGCCTCGTCGTTAACTATAAGACGAAGTATGCCAAAATCCTCAGTTTCTGCTATAGAAAGCGCTCTGAGGTTTATATTATGTTGTGATAATGTGTTTGTGATAGAAACCAGTGAACCCTGTTTATTTTCAACGAATACTGTTAACTGTTTAATAGCCATAACCTAAATTCCTCCCTTATGTTATATAAGCTTTCTCTTGTCGATAACGCGAACCGCCTTTCCTTCGCTACGGGCTATAGACTTAGGAGCCACGAGGTGAACGGTAGGATTGATGCCGAGCATAATCTTCATAGAATTTGCAAGGGTTTTTTCCATTGAAAGTATATCGCTTAGCTTATCGGTGAACTTTTCAGCCGTCATTTCAACCCTTACCTCGAAGGTGTCGTTATTGTTTACGCGGTCAACGATAATCTGATAGTTAGGCTCGTAGCCCTCCTTAAGAAGTACCGTTTCAATCTGACTTGGGAATACGTTTACGCCGCGGATAATAAGCATATCGTCGGTTCTGCCCATCGGTTTTGCCATTTTAATAAGTGTACGTCCGCAAGAGCATTTTTCGCGTGACAATACGCAGATGTCGCGGGTGCGGTAACGAAGAAGCGGGAATGCTTCCTTGTCAAGCGAGGTGAACACAAGCTCACCCTTGCTGCCCTCAGGTAAAACCTCTCCTGTATTAGGGTCTATAATTTCTGCAAAGAAGTGGTCCTCGTTTACGTGCATACCTGTTTGCTCACTACACTCGAAAGCAACTCCGGGGCCGGTGCTTTCGGTAAGACCGTAGATATCGTACGCCTTGATACCTAGAGTTTCTTCGATGCCTTTACGCATTTCCTCTGTCCAAGGCTCTGCACCGAAGATACCTGCCTTTAACGGAATATCCTCAGGCTTGTAGCCCTGCTCTTTGAGGCTTTCGCCGATATATGCGGCATAAGAAGGAGTACAGCAAAGAATGGTTGCCTTCAAATCCATCATAAACTGAATTTGTCTTTCAGTATTACCTGATGACATAGGAAGTGTTAAACAGCCAACCTTGTGTGCGCCGCCGTTAAGACCGAAGCCGCCTGTAAACAGACCGTAACCGTATGCCACCTGACAAACGTCCTTTTTATCACTGCCTGTAGCCACAATGGCTCTGGCACAGCAGTCGTCCCATAAATCTACGTCGTGCTGTGTGTAGAAAGCAACCACGCGGCGACCTGTTGTACCCGAGGTTGAGTGAATACGAACACAGTCTTCTATAGGCTTTGCTAAAAGTCCGTAAGGATAAGCATCTCTAAGGTCAGCTTTTGTAAGAAAGGGAAGCTTATGAATGTCGTCTATACCCTTAATATCATCAGGCTTTACGCCCTTCTCGTCCATAAGATTTCTGTAATAAGGAACGTTTTCGTAAACGTGACGAACCTGTTTTACAAGCTTCTCAGACTGCAGTTTTTTCATTTCTTCTCTGGGCATTGTTTCGATTTCTTTTTGATAATAGTTTTGTGCCATTTTGATCAACCTTTCTTAAATTTCGGAGTATAAAAGGCAAATAAAAAAGCCTCTGCATTCCGATTAGAACACAGAGGACGAGAAATTTCAATCCCGTGGTACCACCTCAGTTTGCCGCCACCTCACGATAGCGACCTTTTCAGGTACTACAATACCTTAGTTCTATGACGGGAACGCCCGTTGCCTCCTACTAAAGAGTTCTCTTGTTCAGTGCACTGCTAACAGAATGAATTCAAAAGGACATCCGCATTGTCTTGCACCGACCGACAACTCTCTAAAGCTTCTCTCCAGCCTACTACTTTCTGCTCTTCGCATTTAGTGTTACAACTTTATTTAATTGTTGTTGGTATTATACTCCTTCAATTTTTAAATGTCAACATTTTTTTGAAAAAATTTTATATCATAATTTTGCATATTGGCAATTACAACCTGCTCTAGAAAAGTTCATATTTTTGTGCTAAAATATTTAAAGGAAATATAAGGAATTTTTGCTATTTCAGTTGTATAATAGGTGAAAGGGTCAGACGTGACCTGAAAATTTGAGGAGGAACCCAAATGGATAACGGTGCCCGTAGCTACCGCCGTTTTCTCGATGGTGACGAAAATGCCTTTGACGATATAATGAAGGATTTGTTTGAAAACTTAGTTTTCTTTGTTAACCGTTACGTGCATGACCTTCACACAGCCGAGGATATTGCTATAGATACGTTTGCGGAATTAATAGTTAATAAACATCGGTATAATTTTAAGACTTCACTTAAAACCTATTTGTTTATGCTGGGCCGTAGCCGTGCGCTAAACTACATAAAGCACCGCAGGGTGATTGATTTTGTAGAGTTAGAAGCGGCAGAAAGCGAAAATTCCGAGTATGAATCATTAGAAAAAACAATCATCAATAATGAGCAAAAACGTGTTATAAACGAGGCTGTTTGCTCTCTTAAAGGTGATATGCGTGACGTTATACACCTAGTTTACTTTGAAGACCTTACATATTCAGAGGCCGCCAAGGTAATGAAGAAGACGACTAAACAGATAGATAATCTTTTATATCGTGCAAAAGGTGAGCTTCGCACTATTTTAGGAAAGGAAGGCAGTTAATTTTTATGAGAAATTTTGAAGAGCGAAAAGCAGAAATTTTCAAAAGAAGCCAAGATTTGAAAATAGAAAAAATTAAAACACGAAGAAAAATAATAACCGTTTGTGTTGCCCTTGTTCTTTGTGTCAGCATAGCATCTACTGTTTTATTGCCAAGGCTTGAGATTTTTAATGATAATTCCGTTAGCGGTACAAAACCAAATTATATTGATGTGACAGATATTCCTGCCTCAAAGAGCGGAATTGTAAATCTTATGGCAGAGGTTAAGCCTAACAATGTAACTCCCCTAAACAGTCTAGACTCGCAAAACGTAAAGTCAACCGATTTTGCGTTAAGACTTTTTAAAGCTAGTAGTAAAAACGGTGAAAACTCACTTGTTTCTCCCCTATCGGTAATTTCAGCTCTTGCTATGACCGCAAACGGCGCCGAAAAAAACACCCTTTCGCAAATGGAAGAGGTTCTCGGTATGACAAGGGATGAACTTAACCTTTATCTTCGCACCTATATAGGTAATCTGCCACAGGGTGATAGCTACAAGTTAAAGCTTGCCAATTCAATCTGGTTTACAAATGCAAAAAGTTTTAAAGTTAACCAAAACTTTTTGCAGACCAACGCCGATTTCTACGGTGCCGATATTTACAGTGCACCTATGAATGACGCTACTCTAAAAGAAATTAACGGTTGGGTAAATAAAAATACCGACCAAATGATTCCTGAAATTGTTAAAGAAATGCCCGCAAATACCGTTATGTGCCTTTTAAACGCTTTAGCCTTTGATGCTGAGTGGGAATACAAATTCAGTGAGAACTCGGTATCAGAAGGCACCTTTACCAAGGAGGACGGAACTAAGCAGACTGCTAAGTTTATGTGGCAGGAGGAATACTCTGATTATATTGAAGACGAGAATGCCGTCGGCTTAGTTAAATATTATAAGGACAAAAAATATGCTTTTGTGGCATTACTTCCTAATGAAGGTATAAGTATCTCCGAATACGTTAATTCGCTTGACGGCAAAGCTTTAAACAAGCTGCTTTCAAGCCGTCACACAAGCAAACTTTACGTTTCTATTCCAAAATTTGAAACCGAGTATGAAGTAGAAATGTCACAAACCTTGCAGGGTATGGGCATGACCGACGCATTCAATGAACGCCGTGCAAATTTTACAGGCCTTGGAAAATCAACAAATGGAAATATCTTTATAACCAGCGTAGTTCACAAGACCTTTATCTCTGTTGCAGAAACGGGAACTAAAGCCGGTGCCGCAACTGCTGTCTTTTTCGGAGATGAATGTTCAGGTAAATCTATCACTCTTAGCAGACCGTTTGTGTATATGCTAATTGACTGCGAAAATAACGTTCCCTTCTTTATAGGCACTATGATGGATGTTAACGCATAAAATTCTTGCATTTTCAGTGATTTTATGCTATTATTAATTTAAAGGTATGGGCTATCACCCCATCCGAAAATAATATTGGATACCGATACGCCCATAGCTTACAAAAAGTTATGGGCGTATTTTGCTTATAGGAGGTATTTTATGAAAAAATTAATTGCTGTTTTGTTATCGGTTTTTATTGTTTTCTCCTTTGCCGCATGTGATAAGGATAAAAAAGATACTCTGACCCCCGATACAGCCAAAATAAACTCTAATAAAAGCTACACCGATTTTGAAGGCGTTGACATTAAAATCACTAACGTTATTTGGAACGAGCAAGAAACTAAAATAGAGG
>JAZLAD010000067.1:0-13671 GCA_045613005.1 Acutalibacteraceae bacterium
GTTTTAAAGGGTTCAGGTCTTTCCTCCTCTGCGGCTTTTGAGGTTTTGGTTTCAAACATTGTAAACGGTCTTTTCAATGAGAACTCGGTTGACGCTTTGACAATCGCTAAATACTCACAGTTTGCAGAGCGTGAATTTTTCGGTAAGCCCTGCGGTCTGCTTGACCAGATGGCAAGCTCTGTAGGTGGTTTTACCTTTGCGGATTTCTGCGACCCTGCAAACCCTGAGGTTCAAAAGATAGAGCTTGATATTGCAAAATCAGGTTGCACTCTTTGTGTTGTTGACACAGGCGGTAATCACGCTAATTTAACACAGGATTATGCCGATGTTACAATAGAGTGTAAGGCTGTAAGTAAGGCTTTAGGCGTCGAGTTTTTAAGAGATGCCGATGAGTCCCAATTTTACAAAAATTTAGCCGATATCCGTAAATCCTGCGGTGACAGAGCGGCTCTTAGAGCTTTCCATTTCTTCAATGAAAACGCAAGGGTTGAAAAGCAGAAAAAGGCTTTAGAGCAGGCTGATTTTAACACATTCTTTAGGCTTGTTAACGCTTCGGGCGACTCGTCCTACAAGTATTTGCAAAACCTATATCCGACCTCTAATCCTTCTGAGCAGGGACTTTGCTTAGCACTTGCTCTTACCTCTAATTTCTTAGACGGTGAGGGTGCCAGCAGAGTTCACGGCGGCGGTTTTGCAGGAACAATTCAGTGCTACATACCAAATGAAAAACTAGCCGATTACAAGCAGATGATAGAGGCAGTTTTTGGTAAAAACAGTTGCGTTCCGCTTAAAATCCGTCCTGTTGGCGGTTATGAGCTAATCTAATAAAATTTATTTTGCCGCAGATTTTTAGTCTGCGGTTTTTTATTTAAAATATATTTTTATTTTAGTATATAAAAATTTTTAATGCTAATAATATACTCGGTGATAAAATATGAAAGGTATATTAAAAGCATTTTTTACAAGTATTGTTTGTTCGGCGGTTTTTTTGGCGGCAGCTTACGTTTATCTTAATATGGAGGTAAAAAGCGAAGAAACCGAGGCTAAGGATTACTCGGTACCCTATACGCAAAGCAGTCCTGACGATTGCGGTGTTTTGGTGGCATTCCCAAACAAAAGCGGATGCCTTATCTATTTTGATTTTACAAAATCCTCAATAACGGCGCTCTTTTGCGACGACGTTGACACGGTACAAAAAGAGTATAAGGGTTATTCGGTAGATTATAATCTTGAAGCCGACTATAATCTGCTTAGCGGTATAGTGGACCGTTGCGGCGGTATTGACCTTGAGATTACAGAAAACGTTTTAAGGTATACGGGGCTTCAGATAACCGACATACTCTCAACTAAGGTGGACACAAGCACTATACGTGTTCTGATAGCAAAATCCGTATTTAAGGCAATTAGTGAAAACGGCGTAGATTCAGAGCTTTTAGTTTACGTTATAGAAAACAGTAACACGGATTTAACCGTACCTATCTGTCTTGACTGGCACGAATATTTAAAGGATATGTGCCGCAACGCTACGGTTATTAATTAAAAAACAAACGACAGTTTTTTAAACTGTCGTTTATTTTTTACAAAGCAGTGATTGACAAGTGGTGGTTTTCAAATTATAATATAATGGAGTATATATATTTATTTAATATTACCCTATTTTTTGGAGGGATTTGTTTGAGTAATATAATTGAATTATTCGGCAGTAACGTTTTCAACGATTCGGTTATGAAGGAAAGGCTTTCGCCTGAGGTTTATTCACTTATTAAGGATGCCGTTTCAAAAGGAAAAAGTATTGATAGCAGTATTGCCGATACGGTTGCCGCCGCTATGAAGGAATGGGCACTCCAAAAGGGTGCTACCCATTTTTCACATTGGTTCCAGCCGATGACAGGTATCACAGCCGAAAAGCACGATAGCTTTATAGCACCTACGGGCGACGGACATATCATTATGGAATTTTCAGGTAAGGAGCTGATAAAGGGTGAACCTGACGCTTCTTCTTTCCCATCGGGCGGTCTTAGAGCCACCTTTGAGGCTAGAGGCTATACCGCTTGGGACCCTAGCTCATACGCTTTTATAAAGGACAATACGCTATGTATTCCTACCGCCTTTTGTTCCTATGGCGGTGAAGCGCTCGACCAAAAGACTCCTTTGCTTCGCAGTATGGAGGCTATAAACAAGCAGTCGCTTCGTATCGTTCACCTTTTAGGTATGAACGACGTAAAGAGTATGACCACAACCGTAGGTCCTGAACAGGAATACTTCCTAATTGACAGTGAAATGCACAAAAAGCGCCCTGACCTTATCTTTTGCGGCAGAACACTTTTAGGTGCTAAGCCACCAAAGGGTCAGGAAATGGACGACCATTATTTCGGTGTTATAAAGCCAAGAGTTTTAAGCTTTATGAAGGATCTTGACAAAGAGTTATGGAAGCTCGGTGTTCTTGCTAAGACAGAGCACAACGAAGCAGCACCCGCTCAACACGAATTGGCACCAATTTTTACCACCACCAATATTGCGGCTGACCACAATCAGCTCACTATGGAAATGATGAAGAAGTTAGCGCTAAAGCACGGTCTTGTTTGTCTTTTACACGAAAAACCGTTTGAGGGTGTTAACGGAAGCGGTAAGCACAATAACTGGTCACTTTCAACCGATACTGGTATAAACCTCTTAAAAGCGGGTAAAACACCAAGCGATAACACATTATTCCTATTAACCCTTGCCGCTGTTATCAAGGCGGTGGACGAGCATCAGGATTTACTTAGAATTTCGGTAGCATCTGCCGGTAACGACCACCGTTTAGGCGAGGACGAGGCTCCACCCGCCATAGTTTCAATATATCTTGGTGATGAGCTTAATTCCATTCTTGAGGATATTGAAAACGGTGTTCATCACGACGATGCACGTAAGGTTAAGATGAACGTTGGTACCGACGTTATACCTGCTTTCCGTAAGGACAATACCGATCGCAACCGCACCTCTCCTTTTGCATTTACGGGTAACAAGTTCGAATTCAGAATGTTGGGCTCGGCTTCATCCATTTCTGATACCAACACAATGATTAACACCATAGTTGCCGAATCATTCCGTATATTTGCCGACAGACTTGAAAACGCTAAAGACGTAAAGTCTGAGGTTATGGAAATAATAAGGGAAACAATAAAGACACACAAACGCATCATTTTTGACGGCGACGGCTATTCTGCCGCTTGGCGCGAAGAGGCAGAAAGAAGAGGTCTTTTAAATCTTAAGAGCACGGTTGACGCTATCCCCTACCTCACCAAAGAGGAAAACGTTAAACTATTCGAGAAGCACGGCGTATTAAACCGCACCGAGCTTTATTGCAGAGCCGATATAGCACTTGAAAACTACTGCAAGACGGTACATATCGAAGCACTGACCTTAATCGAAATGCTAAAGCGCGACATTATTCCTGCTATCAGCGAATATTCTCTGTTCCTTTGCAAATGTGCTGAGCATAAAATCAATCTGCTCGGAAAAAACGCTAACCCTGTTGAAAAACAAACACTTGCAAAGCTTAACCAATACAGCGAGGCACTCTATAACAATCTAAACCTTTTAGAACGCGAAGTGGAAAACGCTGCTCTTTGCGAAAACGCAGAGCAAAAGGCTACTTTATATCACGATAAGGTATTAACCTTAATGAACATTCTGCGCGAGGCTTCGGACAATGCCGAAACGATAGTTTCAAGAGATTATTGGCCATATCCTTCCTATGGTGACCTGCTCTTTAAGGTATAAAACCAAAATAAAAAATGACCTTCACTCGAAGGTCATTTTTTATTTCTACGCGCAAAAATTAATCTTACTTATGCTCAGGTTCCTTGCTTATAACCCTTGGTATCTTAAAGGCATCAGGGTCAGGACAAACCGCCTCAACAAGCTCATTGCTTGGAACCTTATCGAAGGCTATAAAGTAAAGATACATAAATATTTCTTTCTGAGCTAACTGCCAACTATGAGTACCCCACTGTAGAGGAGCTACAAATTTAGTAACAATATTTGGGTTATTAACCTTTATTCCTTTTTCATAACGGTTGACAGTATATAAGAATTCGCCGCCTTGCTCAAACTGACCTGCTGAAAGATATACACGAGCATCCGCGTCGGTTGAAAAATGAATATCAGCCGCTTTATTATAGAAACCGCCGAGTGCTTCGCCAAGATAGAAGGATTTGGCAGGGCTAAGTCCACCAACGTGCTTAATTCTTGTGTTATACTCTGCACCCGCATGAACAGCAGCCATACCGCCCATCGAGAAGCCTGCCACGTAAGGAGCTTTTGAGGTATCAATTTGCGGAGACAAGGTACCTTCTTCGATGCTGGTTAACAGCGCATTAAATCTTTTTTCTTGTGAACTGTATATGTAATACTGGAAGTCGTCTATATTACTACCGCCACCGGTATAATCAAGAACCTCGGGAATTACAACTACCATTGGTGGAATATAGCCGAGTTTCACCCAGTTGTTAAAGTTGGATAAAAGTCTTTCCTTAAAGCTTTTTACACTTCCTTGACCGTGTATCATAATGATAGTAGGATAGCTACCCTTAGCTTTTGGTGTAAAGTAATAACCTACGCATTCGTCATTTAGCTCGTAACGAACAAGCTCGTGGTCATAAACGTCCTCCGTAGATGGAGTAAACTGTGGCTGTTCAACGTTTTCCGGTATTACAGGAACACTTGGAACAGGAGAATTATCCACAACCTCCTCTATAGAAGAAGTGTTTTCCGAACCGGTCTTCTCGCTGTTTGTGTTTTCTTTACCGCAAGCCGCTAGTGACAACAATAAAGCCAACACTAATAAAACCGATAATAATCTCTTCATAACATCACCCTTAAGATATATTATTTTGCTAAACTCAGACAAACAGCCAATACAGCTGCTTGTCAATATTAACAAAATCATTATATCGTATTTACTTAAATTTGTCAATTAGTTATATAAAACTATTTTGCCTTTTTAAAACATCTAAATAAAAAACGACCTTTTGGGTCGTTTTTTAATCGGTAATTATGATAGATTTTTCTTGCGGCAGAGCAACTTCTGCGAAGGCGCACAGGTCTTTGATTTTTTCTTGGGCTGATTTAGCACTCTCCCCGTTTTTAAAGATACCAAAAACACTAGGACCGCTACCTGTAAGGCTAACTCCTACGGCACCGTTTTGCAAAAGCAAATCCCTTTCATATTTTATATCGCAAACCGATTCAAAATTGTTTGACAAATTGTTTGCAATTTGTTCTAATGTACCGCCGTTTAAAAGCTTAACAAAGTTTTCCGTGTTAAGACTTTGCAGACCGATTTCATCAAGTTTTTTATACATATCAGCGGTAGATAATTTGTCGTTTACCTTTACAATGAGAAAAGCACCGTCAAAAAGCTTAGGGCAATCTAACAATATATCGCCTATCCCCTTAACACGCTTTGTTCCGCCGAAAATACAAAAGGGTACGTCAGCCCCCACTGTTTTAGCAATACGGCATAGCTGCTCGTTTGAAAGGCTTGTCCCATAAATTTTATCAAGTGCCAAAATCACGCCCGCAGCATCGGCACTACCTCCGCCCATTCCTGCAGCATCTGGGATATGTTTTTCAATATAAATTTCAGCGCCGCCTGTGATTCCCGTAAAATCAAAAAACGCTTTTGCAGCTTTAAAGGCTATATTTTTTTCACCGCTTAAGTCGATTTTTGAACAGCTTACCAATATTTCACTGTCTTTTTTTACCTCGATTTTATCGGCAATAGATATCGACTGCATTATAGAGTCGATATTATGATAACCGTTTTCCATTTTGGACGTTATATCAAGAGTGAGGTTGATTTTAGCGTTGCATAAAAGACTAATCTTTTCCATATTTTCACCCTAATTATATACGTTGTGATGGTATCCGTAGGTACCTGGTGTTATGGGTTCAAAGCGATATCCCATCTCTACAAGTCCCTCAATCATAAGAGGAAGCGCCTCGGCAGTTGTTTTCTTGGCAGCATTGTCGTGCATTAAAACACAAATACTACTTTTACCCTTAGCCTGTGTTAAAACGTTCTGTGCCAATTCTTCTTTAGGAATGTTGTTGCCGTTTGCATCACCTGAGCTTACGTTCCAATCGTAATAGGAATAACCCATCTCAGGCAGACGCTTTGTAAGGTCGGTCATAATACCCTTGCAGTGATTAGAGCTGATTGTATTACTAGATCCACCGGGGAATCTTATTATCTGACTTTTAATGCCTGTGAGATTGCAAACCAAATTTGAAACTGCCTCAAGGTCGGTAAGATACGCCTCAACGCTTGTATATATTAAATCATACCTATGCGAATTTGTATGTAGACCTATCGCATGACCCTCTTCGTGAATGTTTCTGATATAGGAATTCATACCTGTACCCGTAACAAAGAAGGTAGCCTTAATATTGTATTTTTTAAGTGTATTTAAAATTTTAAGGGTATTATCCGAAGGACCGTCGTCAAAGGTTAGATAGCAGACCTTTGGCATCATTTCCTTTTGCTCTGTTTTAGGAAGAGAGAGTCTTCTTACAATTTCCTCAGTACGCTTTTTAGCCTCTTCGCTAGCTAAGGCTTCTGCTGCCGCCTGCTCCTTGGCGGCAAGCTCAGCCATATGCTTTCTTAAACCGGCGTTTTCATCCTCCAAAGCTTTTTTCTCGCTTTCGAGACGGTCATTCTTTTTGTTTGCTTCATCTAACTGCTTTTTAAGTTCGCTTTCGGATTTTTTATAGTTTTCAAGCTGCTCTGAATAACTTGCCGACGTTTGTGATATGCTATTATTACTCTCTTTTACCAAAAGAGTGCCTGTTAGTATTAGTGCTACCAAAAGCACGATTATTATAGCAGAAAGAATAACGCTTTCCTTCCTTTTTAAAAAACGCATACTATCTCCCCCTTTTTTACAATGTTAAAACACTAAACAATACGATGAATTTATTATAACATCTATTTTCAAAAATTTCTATATATATTATATTACAAATTATTACAATTTGGTAACAATTTGTAATAATTTTATTACAAAAAATAAAAGATTGCTTTTGAGAGCTTTTAATGGTATAATCTACTTGCAATTTTAAATTTTGGAGGAATTAACTTGGCTAACAATATAATTATTTCAAGCGATAGCACAACCGATTTAGGAAAAGAACTAATAGAGCGTTATAATGTGAGAATTATACCTCTCGGCGTAACTCTCGGCACCGACGTTTACCGCGACGGCTTTGATATCACTCCTGACGAAATATACGAGTATCACAAAAAAACAGGTGAGCTTCCAAAAACTACCGCCGCAAACGTTGGTGAATGTGAGGATTTCTTTACCGAGCTTACTAAAGATGGTGGCACGGTTATACACTTTACTTTAAGTGCGGAAATGTCGTCTACCTATAATAACACAAACATTGCCGCAGCAGATTTCGAAAATGTTCACGTTGTAGATACAAGAAATCTCTCAACCGGTGGAGGATTGTTGGTTGTTGCCGCTGCAGAAATGGCAAAAACCGGTATGGATGCTAAAACTATTGCCGATACCTGCCGAGACCTTGCAAAAAACGTTAGCGCTTCCTTTGTAATCGACAGTCTTGATTATCTATACAAGGGTGGCAGATGCTCTGCTTTGTCGGTTCTGGGCGCTAATCTTTTAAAGCTAAAGCCCTGTATAGAGGTTAAAAACGGCTCTATGGGTGTTGGCAAGAAATACAGAGGTAAGTTTAAGGACGTTCTTAGCACCTACGTAGATGACGTTTTAGCCGATAAGGATAACATTATTGAGGACAGAGTTTTCGTGACCCACGCAGGTTGTGACGAGGACGTAGTTGACTCGGTTGTAGAAAAGGTAAAGGCTTCAGGAATTTTCAAGGAAGTATTAGTAACAAGAGCAGGCTGTACCATTTCTTCACACTGCGGCAGAAATACTCTCGGTGTTCTATTTATAAAAAAGACTCCTATTGCTTAGTTTGAACAATTCAAAACCGTCAAATCAAAAAAGATTTGGCGGTTATTTTTTTATATTTTTATTGATTTTTTTGTCAGTTTGATATATACTATAATCAGAAACTGTCCCAAATGGCACAATTTTGAGGAGTGATACTATGAGACCATTTCTTTTTAAAGGATTAACCGTCACCGAAACCGAGAAAGCCCAAAGCTATTTTGAAAGCCCCGTTTCCTTTTCTAAGGGCGACGAACTTTATAAACTGGGCTATATTGGAGTTTTGCTTAACGGCAAGGCTATTGTAAAGCGCAAGAGCAACGCAGGTAGCTCTATATCACTCAGAACCATGACCGCAGGTGAAATATTCGGCTCGGTTTCTATTTTCGGCGACTGGAAGAATGGTCTTAGCAGTATAGAGGCGCAAGGAAAATGTTCGGTCTCATATATCTGCGAAGAAAAATTCAAAACTTTAATTTTTGATTTTCCGCAAATTTCATTAAATTATATTAGTTTTTTATCTGACAGGCTAAGATTTTTAAATACAAAGCTTGACTTATATACCGCTGATAGCACTGAATCAAAGCTTTATGAATTCCTTTCCTCAATTTCAGACGGGCAAGGATGCGTAAACCTCTCTATCAGTATGTCGGAACTAGCTCAACGATTAAACGTCGGTCGCTCAAGTCTTTATAGAGATATAGACTCTCTAACACAAAAAGGATTAATAACACGTCAAAACAACGTGTTTATTATAAATAAAAATCAAAGGAGTTTTTAAAATGAAAAAATTATTATCCATTGTTGCAATCGTTCTAAGTATTACTATGCTCTTAACCCTTACAGGCTGCGGCAATAACGATACAGCTTCTAATCCTTCTTCCGAAAGTAATTCTTCAGAAGAATACAAGTCTCAGGATATGCACATAGCCTGCCTTAAAGGACCGACAGGCGTTGGTATGGCAAAGCTTGTAGAGGATGCTCAAAACAAAAAGACTGCCAACAACTACACCTTTACTATTGCTACAGCGGCTGACGAAATCAGCGGTAAAATTATAAGCGGTGAGATAAATATAGCATCCGTTCCCACCAACCTTGCCGCAAAGCTTCACCAAAAAACAAATGGAAAAATCACAATGTTAGCTGTTAATACCTTGGGTGTTTTATCCTTCCTATCAAGTGACGAAAGCGTTAAGACTATGGCTGATTTAAAGGGCAAAACAATCTACTCTGCTGGTGAAGGCTCTAACCCTGAATATATTTTAAAATATATTTTAAAGCAAAACAACATTGATCCCGAAAAGGACGTTACAATTAAGTTTGTATCAACAGGCGAACAGCTTTCTGCCGCTATGATATCAGGTCAAGCTACCGTTGCTATGGTTCCGGAGCCTGCCGCTACTACAGTTCTTACAAAGAAAACTACCGTTAAGAGAATTTTCACCGTAAACGACGAATGGGAAAAGGTATCCGACAGTAAGCTTATGATGGGTTGCGTTGTAGCGCTTGATTCTTATATCGAAAACAACAAGGCTGCCGTTGATAAATTCTTGGAAGAATACAAGGCATCTATTGCATTTGCAAACAGCAACCTAGATGATACCGCAAAGTATTGCGAAAGCTACGGTATAGTTCCAAGTGCTGCTATCGCTAAGGCAGCAATACCTACCTGCAACGTAAAATACGTTGATAAAGACGATATGAAGAACTCTATCAAGGGCTATTTTGAGGTTCTTTTAAGCTTTGACGCAGAGTCTATAGGCGGCAAACTACCTGACGACAAATTCTACTACAATGCTAAATAAGAAAAGTTTTTTAGAAAAACTGGGCAAGGGATTGATAGCTTTACTTTTTTGGATAGCAGTCTGGCAGATAGCAAGTATGCTTTTGAATGATAGTTTAAAGCTATTTCTCCCCTCACCCTTTGCGGTTATACGACGCTGGTTTGAAATAATACCGGATACAAGCTACCTAAAAGCTACGGCTTTTACGCTTCTTAGAATACTGGCAGGCTTTTTTCTGGGTGGTGCGATGGGAATTATTTTAGGAATTCTTACCAATCTTTCAAAGCTCAGCTTCATTATCCTCTCCCCCGCGCTTAAGGTTATAAGGGCAGTGCCCGTGGTTTCGTTCATAATACTAGCCTTTCTCTTTATGAACACCGATATACTGCCGTTATTCATATCCTTTCTTATGGTAGTGCCACTGGTTTGGCAAGGTACGCACGACGGAATAGAAAGTGCCGATAAGCAGCTTTGCGAAATGGGAAAGGTTTTTGGGTTTAGCAAATTAAAGGTTTTATTTAAAATCCGACTTCCTATTGCGATTCCGCAGATTATATCTGCACTGGTTAGCGGTCTCGGTTATTCCTGGAAATCAGGTGTTGCTGCAGAGGTTATTTGTACACCCGAAACCTCTCTCGGTCACGAAATATTCAGAGGTAAATTCAATTTTGATTACGAATCGGTTTATGCTGTGACTCTGACCGTGGTATTTTTAAGCCTTATTATCGAAATCCTTTTTAAACAAATATACAAAAGATATATTAAAGGGGGTGCGGTGTAATGCTAGGCCTTAAAAACGTTTCATTTAGTTATCAGGATAAACTGATACTTGATAATTTTTCACTTGAGGTAAGTGATGGCGAATGTGTGTGCCTGAAAGGTGATTCGGGCTGTGGTAAAACCACCGTAGCAAGACTTTTATTAGGTCTTGAAAAAGCAAAAGAGGGCACCGTTTCGGCACCTAAAAAAATATCCTGTGTTTTTCAAGAGGACAGACTGCTTCCAAATTTTTCACTTCAAAAGAATATCTTTTTAGTAGTACCTAAAGAAAGACAAGCTTTTGCCCTTGAATTAGCACAAATTTTGGGACTAAAGGATAGTCTTCACCTTAAAGCTAACGAGCTTAGCGGCGGTATGAAACGCAGGGTAGCAATTATTAAGGCCATAGCTTACGGTGGTGACGCACTTATTTTAGACGAAGCCTTCAATGGTCTCGATACACAAAATAAGGAAAAAATTGCAGATATTATTAAACGCGAATTTATTTTTAAATCTAAGCCTGTTTTAATGATTACTCATATACAAGAGGACGCCGAGCTTTTAGATGCTAAAATAATAAACTTTACTAAATAAATACTAAAAATCAATTGCACCCTAGGAATTCCAATATTCCTAGGGTGCATATTTATATTATTTTATGTTTACCATTCTTTATCTGTTTTTTCGGTTTGCTTTTCATCGTCTAATGCAAAATTAAACATGGTCTGTTCGGATTGATTTGTGTCATCTAACACGTCATCATCCTCTTGGTCTTTCGACGTATTTACAAGGCGTAAAATAAGCATTACCAGTAATATTGCAATGCAGATAACTGCTATACCAATAAGTATTATAACAGCCTTTCCTGTGCTGTTCATTTTAGCAAATCGCTTGAAAATATTTTCCTTATAAGGCTTTGGAACAACGGTTGAAGCCTGTTCGCTAACTTTAAAGTCGGGCGCTCTTTGTATGGTGGTCTCAAGTGAGTCAAAACGGTAGAAGCCGTAGGCACCGTCAACATAGCAATACAAAACACAAAAGTCCTTTAAAACGGTATCTTCTGAACGGAACACCGACACAGTGCCGCCTTGAACGTCTAATACGTCTCTATACCATCCGCTTGGCGGATAACTTTCAGGTACGTTTTCAAGAATATAAAACTTCGAATTTACCTCTATATAACGAAGTCTTTTATATCTTCCGACACTGTCCTTATAATAAAGTGCCGCATCGGAGCCGTCTTCAAGAGTAGTATAAAACAAGGTGTATTTTTCGCCACCTTCGGTTAAAGCACCTACCTGCTCCTCGTTTATAGTAATAGTTGAAGCAGAAAAGCCTTCAGGTAACGGCATAGAGGTAATATCCTGCATTATTACCCTGTTTATACCCTCCGCGGTTATAAGAAGCGGATCGGTATCGTTTACAGGGGGGGTAGGGTCTTGCTGATCCTCTGCTAGTCTGGTAATTACTAAATTATAACTCTTTTTAGCACCGCTTGCCGATGTTACGGTAATAGTCCTTCTATTATCGCCAACGTTTAGGTTTATTGTACCTGCGCCAACCAAAGTAGCTCCCGCATCAGCGACACCTGCTGAAATTGTAATCTTATCGGTCGCAAATGGCACGGTTACCGTGTAATTTGTAGTGTTAGAATTAAACTTAGGTGAAAGAGTAGCACCGCTTACCTTAAGGGATGCTAAATTTGCATTTTCAGAAGGTATAGGTGTAGTATTTGAGGATGGGTTTGAGGAAGTAGTCGGATTTTTTACGTTGATAAAATATCCTGTACTAGCGTTATGCGGAGTAAGGCTTTGATCAGTACAAAAGCCGCTAAAGGAAAAATTACATTTGCCTTCGGCTATCGTTTTGAAGGTAACGCTTACCTCTACCTTTTTCTCACCAGAAAGTGCCTCCGCCATTTTCACACTGCCGCCCTGATCTGCACCACCGCCCGAAACGTACTGAACAATAGTGCTGTCATAGCTCAGTGCACCGTCTATAGAGTAAACCTGTACACCCGCATCGATTTTTATTGTAACCGTTATCTCTTCGCCAACGCTAAAGTCGGTTTTACTTGGAGAAAAATGGGTTGTGGCAGTTGCTGCAGAGGTATTAAAGGTAAAAATACCGGTCGCTAATATAACTGCCAAAAGAAGAGAAAGCGTTATTTTTAGTGCCTTTTTCATATAAAATTCTCCTTTTCTTATTATTCTATAACTCTAAGACCTAATATGTGAAGACGAACAGCAGCAAGATCTATACCGTCCACCTTACCGTCACCGTTTACGTCACCTGTTAAAAGCTCGTCATCATTAAACTTTCTAAGGCCTAATATGTGAAGACGAACAGCCGCAAGGTCTATACCGTCTATCCTTCCGTCACCGTTTACGTCACCTTTTTTTACCGTTGGTGTAGGTGGCTCGGGTTCTTCGGGTGGTGTTGGAGGTTCAGAAGGCGTGGGATCTTCAGGCTCCTCAGGTGGTGATGGAGGTTCAGAAGGTGTTGGATCCTCAGGCTCCTCGGGTGGAGTAGGCGGATTAGGCTCAGTAACTTGTGAATCTAACTTAATGGTTAAAACACACGGCTTTGTTGCGTTAACCGATATTCTGTAATCATTAGTGTAACCCGTCTCTGCCTTAACCGTTATCACACACTCATTTGTGCCCTCTATAAGCTGATAGGTTTCTGGGGAAATTACTGTGGCACCGTCAGGCACCTTAACGTTAATCGTTGTGTCCCCTGCTACTATTAAGCTGTATCTCTCCGTAAACATATTAAATGCGGGAGAAAGGTTTGGAACGTCCATTTGAGTTAAATAGAAATTGTTTTGCTTATTGTTTTCAATCGGCTTTTCCACAGCCTTTTCGGGCATATCCTTAAACACAGGTATTCTAAAGGTGAGGGTTATGTTTTCATTGCTTATTTCAGAATAACCTTTTTTAAGTCTGATACCGTTGTTATACGCATCAAAAATGCTCTGAGCGTATTGATGCCAGATATCTGACGGATAATCGTTAACAAAGTTGAAATTCTTATAATAAAAGGTATCCTGACCCTCGTTTATATAGCCGTCAGCATAGGTTTGAGCGCCACCGATAATAGCCTTTTCTCTCGTATCCCAACCGTATTCCTTGGCAAGTTTCAATCCTGAAACTATAACGTCTGTT
>JAZLAD010000068.1:0-6490 GCA_045613005.1 Acutalibacteraceae bacterium
TTATAATCGAAACCAAGGCGGAGGATAATTTCAAATTAACACCCAAGGCTTTGAAAAACGCTATAACACCAAAAACCAAGGTGCTTATTCTTCCGTACCCTTGCAACCCAACGGGTGCAGTAATGGAAAGGGAAGATTTAGAGGCTATAGCCGAGATTTTAAGGGGTACTAATATAATAGTGCTGTCTGACGAAATCTATTCGGAGCTTACCTTTACAGGAAACCCACACGTCAGCATCGCGTCGCTTGACGGTATGTGGGAGAGAACGGTTACAATAAACGGTTTTTCAAAAGCCTTTTCTATGACAGGTTGGAGACTCGGCTTTGCCTGTGGACCTAGCGAAATCATAAAGCAGATAACAAAAATTCATCAGTTTGCTATTATGTGTGCGCCCACAACCTCACAGTATGCCGCAATAGAGGCGCTTAAAAACTGTGACGAGCAGGTTTTATCAATGCAAAAGGAATATAACCGCCGCCGCAGACTTATGACCGATGGCTTTAACAAGATAGGTCTTACCTGTTACGAGCCTAAGGGCGCTTTCTATACCTTCCCCTCAATTCAGTCTACAGGACTATCAAGTGAGGAGTTTTGTGAGCGACTACTCGAGGCTAAGCACGTAGCGGTAGTACCGGGTACTGCCTTTGGTGACTCGGGTGAGGGCTTTATAAGAGCTTCTTATTGCTATAGCGTTGAGCATATTTTAGAGGCTATACGCAGAATTGGCGAATTTGTTAAAGAACTTTAATTTTCAAGGTTTTATATATTGACAAATACATATAATATTGTATAATTAATAAAACAAAAAATGCAGAGTAGGTTTCAAAGCGTTAAGTGCCGTGACGGACGGGGAGTTGCCGTCGGGACGAAGAGTTTAAAAAACTCACGGTTTTGAAGCCGCATCCCGCTGCCGACTAATACAGGGTATAAAAATCCTCCTATTATTCGGAAAAACGGGTAATAGGAGGTTAATTTTATGTCAAAAAAGCAAACGTTTTTATTCAAAATTATTTTAACGGCAATGTTAGTAGCGCTCAACGTTATAATGGAGAGATTTCTTTCCTATAACGTTTGGAATATGAGCCTCGGCTTTTCGTTTATCACGGTAGGCTTTGCCGCAGCCTTTTTGGGTGCGCCCTATGCTGTGATAGTTGCAGGTCTCGGCGATTTTATCGGTGCGCTTCTTTTTCCGTTCGGCACCTACTTTGTTGGATTTACCATCAGTAATATGATAGTAGGTCTGGTTTTAGGTCTTTTTCTGCAAAAGCATACCAACGTGTTTAAAATTTCGGCGGCAGTGCTTATAAATAAGGCGCTTGTTACGTTGCTTCTTAACAGTATTTTTATAGCGATACTCTACCGTAACGGACTAGACGCGTTATTTGCCGTAATATTGACGAGGATACCCACAGCAGCAGGTACCCTCGTAGTTGAAATTGTAATATTAACACTTCTTTTTGCAGATAAAAGCCATATCAAAAAAACACTTTCAAGGTCGCTTTCAAGATTTATCAGGTAATTCTTTTGCGTCTATTATCGTGGCGCGTCTTATACTGTCGGCACCGAACTTCTCGCGAACCTTGTCTATAGAGCTTTCTATCAACTCCTCTTTTTCCTCTATTTCGCTTACACCGAAAAGGTCCCTTTGAATAGCACAGGTGTCGTCACGCAAATTTATGGCTCTAAACCCTACCGAGCGAAGCGGTAAATCCCAGGTGTACGTTTCGCAAAACAGATTAAACGCCTTTTTGGCTAAAATAAGAGCACTGTTTGTACCTCCCGAAAAGCTTCGGGAGGTTTCTTTTGTTGCAAGAAAAGAATCCCTTGTGTGAATAGTTATTCCGCCCGCAAAAAGATTTTTGTGTTTAAGCTGTGACGAAATATCCTCAGCCAGTTCTAAAAATATTTTCCAAACCTCATCATTGTTTTGGATATCGCGACTAGGTGTCACAGTTCTGCCGACGCTTTTAGGCTTGTCGCTGTCACAGGGTGTTACAACAGGAGAGCTATCAAGCCCTAAAGCATACCTTTTAAGCTCCACTCCGTTTTTACCAAGCAGTCTTAATAGCATAGAATCGGGGCAGAGCGTTAAATCGCCTATCGTATAAACACCCGAGGAATTTAGTTTCAAAACGGTGCTTTTTCCCGCGAAAAGAAGTGCACCGATATCTAGTCCCCAAATCTTTTGTTTGAAGTTTTCCCTTGAAATTACGGTTACGGCATCGGGCTTTTTAAGGTCGGAGCCTAGTTTTGCGAAAACCTTGTTGAAGCTTACACCCACCGATACCGTAATATCGAGTTCTCTTTTAATATCACGTCTTATTTTGTGCGCTATTTCCTCGCCGCTTCCAAAAAGCATAACGCTGCCCGTTACGTCAAGCCAACATTCGTCAATGCCAAACGGCTCTACCGTGTCGGTATAGCGCTCGTAAATACGTCTGGCGGCAATAGAATATTCGTTATACTTTTTATAATCGGGCGGCAGTATTATAAGGTCGGGGCACTTATTTTTAGCCTCCCAGATAGCCCCAGCCGTTTTAACACCAAAGCTTTTTGCCACTTCGTTTTTAGCAAGTATTATTCCGTGCCGAGCCTCAACGCTACCCGCCACCGCCACCGGCATCTGCTTTAGCGTTACGTTAGAAAGAAGAGTAACCGAGGCAAAAAAATTATTAAGGTCACAGTGAAGAATAACTCTGTCGCCCATAAGGCACTCCTTTCCAAACAAATGTTCTTTTGATATTATAAAATAAATCCGCCAAAAATACAAGCGGAAAATTATTGTATAGGCTTAAAGCTTAACAGCGCCTTTATATGTAGTCTTTCGGTCTGACGTTTGCTGTAGTTTATAAGGTAACCGATTTGTTCGAGTGAACGTCCGCAGATATACTTTTGCGACAGTATTTCGCTGAGTATACCGCCGTCAAGTGCGTCTATACTGTCCTCAATTTTATCGCGAAGCAAAACGGCTGAGTCCAGCTCTCTTTTGTATTTGGCTCTTTTTTCGGGACATTCGCTCATCAGCTGTTCGAGTCTTGTAATCTTTGCCTGTAAAAGACGGTAGTTTTTAAGATACTCTCTAGCACTTTCAACGCTCATAAATATTTTCTCTTCTCCTTCTTTGAAAGCCTCGGTAAAACTAAGGTGACAAACTGTCCGTAGCTTAAATTGGTGTGATTTAATGAATTGTATAAATCGAGTGCGCGGGTGAGCTTGAGTAAAGGATTAGACTGTGCCAAAATCCGCCTTTCCTCTTGCAGCTGCCACATTCTTTCGCCCTTTTTTCTACAGGCATCGTTGCAGTAGCCGTATATTCCGTAAGAAAGTCTTGCACCGCAGCAGCGGCAGTAGCGCTTTTCCTCCTCAACTATCCTTTCTGAATTGCATCTAGGACAAGCCTTGTGCTCTTCGTAGGGCGGAGTATCAAGATTATGCCTTTCATAAAACCTTTCTGCTTCTTCAAATAAATTTTTGCAGTCCTGACAAATGTACACTAATTTTGCATCTCCTTAAAAAATCCTTGACAATTACGGTTTTTCGTAATATAATAACCTTGCGATTGAAAATTTAACGGAAATCCGTAACCACAAGTATATTATATTACGGAATTTCGTATTTGTCAAGCATAAATTACGGAAACCCGTAAATTGAGGGGAAGCAAGTATGGATACCTATGGGAAAATAAAGGAATTATGTAAGGAAAGGGGCATAAATATCACCAATTTATGCACAGAATGTGAAATTCCGCGTTCAACCCTTTCGGATTTTAGTTGCGGCAGAACAAAATCTCTGTCGTTTGAAACACTTAGTAAAATATCAGATTATTTCGGTGTTAGCATTGATTTTATCACAGGTAGGGAGCAAAGGTTTGACGAGGACGCTTTAAAGGTTGCGCTTTTCGGCGGCGGCACACTTGTTACCGATGAGATGTGGAACGAGGTTAAACGCTACGCTGATTATATCAAGGAGCGAGAGAATGGAAACAAATAGGCTATATAACATAGCTGAAAAAAGCGGTATCACTGTAGAGCGGTTTGATTTAAAGGAAAACGGTTCGGTTTCGGTAAAAAGCGGTCAGAATTTATACGTGGCACTGGATAACGCTATCGGCGGCGCTAAGGAGAAGGTTTGCCTAGCGCACGAAATAGGGCATTGCGTAACCCTTAGCTTTTATAACGTCTATTCGCCGCTTGACGTGCGCGAAAAACACGAAAAAAGGGCTAAAAATTGGGCTATTAAAACCTTAATTCCAAAAACAAGCTTTAAAACGGCGCTGAAAAAGGGTTACGATAACGTCTATTCATTAGCTGAATATTTCGGTGTAACTACAGATTTTATGCAAGAGGCAGTACAGTATTATTTGGGCGCTTGAAATTAGAATATATTATGCTATAATATAAGTACAAGGTTTAAATTGGGGGACTTTAAATGATTTATCCTTTACTGTTAGAATCTCCTGTAAAGGAGCATCTCTGGGGCGGCGAAAGATTAATAAAGGAGTTCGGTTTAGGTCAAGTTGGTCAAAGGCTTGGTGGCGAGGCCTGGCTTTTGTCTTGCAATAATCAGGCTGAAAACACGGTTAAAAACGGTGCTTTAGCGGGGCTTACTCTTAGTCAGGCAATAAGCAAAATGGGGATGGACGTGTTAGGGGAAGACGTGCTCAAATTCCCTTATTTTCCTATGTCGGTAAAGCTTATAGACGCGAAGGACCGTCTTTCTGTTAAGGTGCACCCCGACAACGAATACGCCTTAGCACAGGAGGGTAAGTACGGCAAAACAAAAATGTGGTATATTGTAGACTGCGAAGAGGATGCAAATATCATATACGGTCTTAAATGTGAGTTAAACCGCGATGAGCTTGAAAGGCGCATAAGAACCAACTCTCTTAGCGAGGTTTGTAATTTTGTAAAGATTAAAAAGGGCGACGTTTTTTATATAAGACCGGGCACTGTACACGCTGTGGGCAAGGGTATTTTACTTGCCGAAATCGAGCAGAATTCCGACCTTTCCTACAGGATTTCCGATTACGGAAGACTGGGCATTGACGGAAAGCCGAGACCTTTACATATTTCTAAGGCGCTTGACGTTATACATCGCAAAAGAATGCAAAGAAATGATTTAGAGCCCGACATTACAATCTATCCGTTTGGCATTGTAAAGGTTTTGTCGGAGTGCGAATATTTTAAGGTTGAGCATCTGCTTTTAAAGGGCAAAGCAGGTCTTATGGAGGAAAAAAGCTTTTTGTCGGTAGTTTTGCTTGAAGGCGAGGCAGTGTTAAGCTATCTCGGAGGCACTCTAAGACTTAAAAAAGGTGACAGTCTTTTCGTTCCTGCAAAGTGTCGCATAACGTTAACGGGCGAAGCCGACGTTATCTGCACACATATATAAAATAAATTAAGGGCAAATATGCAAATTTTTAACGATTTGCATATTGCCTTTTTTTATTTAAATTGTTATAATGTATAAGTATGGTCGGTTAATATGGCCAAATACCGAAAGGAGTACATATATGAACTATTCACATGAAGTAGAAAATATGTGTCCATTAGCTAAGGGCACATATCACGGTCCTGCTCCAATTCCGGAGGAAGGCAAATGGGTTCAGGTAAAGGAAGTTAAAGACGTTTCAGGCCTTACCCACGGTATCGGCTGGTGTGCACCACAGCAGGGTACCTGTAAATTAACCCTTAACGTTAAAGAGGGTATCATTCAGGAGGCGTTGGTTGAAACAGTTGGTTGTTCGGGTATGACCCACTCAGCTGCTATGGCTTCTGAAATTCTGGTTGGTAAAACAATTCTTGAAGCTCTTAATACCGACCTTGTTTGCGACGCTATCAATACAGCTATGCGCGAACTTTTCTTACAGATTGTTTACGGTAGAACACAAACCGCATTCTCTGAGGACGGTCTGCCAATCGGCGCCGGTCTTGAGGACTTAGGTAAGGGTCTTCGTTCACAGGTAGGTACAACCTATGCAACTCTTGCAAAAGGTCCACGCTATCTTGAACTTGCAGAAGGCTATATCACCAAGATTGCTATTGATGAGAACGATGCTATCATCGGCTACAAGTTTGTACACCTCGGCAAGATGATGGATATGATCAAAAAGGGTATGGACGCTAACGAGGCTTTAGTTAAGGCCAGCGGTCAGTACGGCAGAGTTGATGACGCTGTAAAGCTTATCGACCCACGCGAAGAATAATAAGGGAGGAAATGAACTATGCCATTATTTGAGTCTTATGACAGAAGAATAAATCAAATCAACGCAGAACTTAATAAGCACGGCATTTCTTCCATTGAAGAAGCAAAGGAAATTTGCGACAAGGCAGGCGTTGACGCTTATAATATCGTAAAGGGTATTCAGCCAATCTGCTTTGAGAATGCTTGCTGGGCTTACGTTGTAGGCTGCGCTATTGCTATTAAGGATCAGGTTAAGAATGCTGCTGAGGCTGCAGAGAAAATCGGTCTCGGTCTTCAGTCATTCTGTAT
>JAZLAD010000069.1:0-3050 GCA_045613005.1 Acutalibacteraceae bacterium
AATGTATTTTAGCATAAACGAGTGAAAATTGCAATAATTTTTAACAAATTGTGAACAAAATTAATAAATTGGCAAATTTTGCTTTTTTATAATTTATTTATATCAGGTCTTTTCTTTTTAAATTACACTTGCTGTAAAGGGTTGTATTTTTTGTGTTTTTGTGATAAAATGTACTAGTATTTTAAAGGAGGGATTATTTATGAACCGTGCTGACGGAACTCTACTTAAAGTATCAGACCCTATGTATAAAATAGCATCATACGTAATGGATAAGCGTACAGATTCTATGAATATGATTACCATTGACGTACCGATTGACCCTGTGCAAGAATACATAAATAAAAAGCGCAAGGAAGACGGCGTAAATATAAGTCATATGGCAGTAATACTTTCGGCCTACATCAGAACGGTAGCAGAATTTCCTATGCTTAACCGCTTTATAGTAAACTGCAAAGCGTATTCAAGAAATGAATTTACAGCCGCTATGGTTGTTTTAAAGGCGGGTCAGGTAGACCACGGAACAATGTCAAAAATGTATTTTGGTTTAGATAATACTGTTTTTGACGTAAACAACACCATTAATAGATACGTTGAGGATAACCGAAACAATCCTGAGAATAACGGAACGGAAAAGATAATGAAGGCTGTTCTTAAATTCCCCGGTTTGCTTAAATTTATAGTGGCAGTAATAAAGTTTGCCGATAAACACGGTCTGCTTCCAAAAGCCGTTATTGATATGCTTCCTTTCCACAACAGTTTGGGTATTACAAATCTAGCCTCTATTCGTACTAATCATATATACCACCATTGTTATGAGTTTGGAACAACAAGTGTGTTTATGGCAATGGGTAATACAAGAGAGGTGCCAAAGCGCAAGGGCGGAGAAATAGTGTTTGAAAAGTGTATGCCTATCGGTATCGTAATGGATGAGCGTATCGCTTCGGGCTCGTATTTTGCACTGGCTTTCAGAAAATTCAGCAAATATATGAAAAATCCTGAGCTTTTAGAGTCACCACCCGAGATTATAAACGAAGACCCTGATTTACCCAAAAAACGCAAGAAAAATAAGAAGAAATAAAACAACTCAGCCCCCGAAATTTTTTTCGGGGGCTGAGACTTTTATAAATTCAATTATTCTTTTTCGGCTTCTGCTATAACTTTACTTGCAATATTTGCGGGTACGTCTTCATAACGCGCAAATTCAAGAGTAAAGGTTGCGGTGCCCTGCGTTATAGAACGCATAGCGGTTGAGAAGTCGGTCATTTCGGCAACA
The DNA here is from genome assembly GCA_045613005.1 of Acutalibacteraceae bacterium. Classification (GTDB taxonomy): domain Bacteria; phylum Bacillota; class Clostridia; order Oscillospirales; family Acutalibacteraceae; genus UBA737. The sequence goes on from JAZLAD010000069.1 coordinate 1,274, forward strand.
GGTACTTCGCCTGTTATTTCCTGCAGCTTATTTTCGGTAGGATTCATACCGATTATTCTGCCTCGGCGCTTGTTTATATCGCCGATAACGTCGCCGAGATATTCGTCGGGAACAAGAACGGTAAGAGTGCCTACAGGCTCCATAAGAACAGGATTTGCCTTGCTGATGCCTTCTTTGAACGCAATAGATGCCGCCATCTTGAATGCCATTTCAGAAGAGTCAACAGGGTGGTAGGAGCCGTCAACCAGGATAGCCTTAATGCCAACCATCGGGTAACCTGCTAAAACACCCTTTAGCATACTGTCTTTAAGACCCTTTTCAACAGCGGGGAAGAAGTTCTTAGGAACTGCACCGCCGAATACCTTTTCCTCAAATACAAGACCGTCGCTGTCACAAGGCTCGAATTCAATCCAAACGTCACCAAACTGACCGTGACCGCCAGATTGTTTCTTGTGTCTGCCTTGTGCTTTAACAGGCTTTCTGATTGTTTCTCTGTATGCAATTTTCGGAGATTTCAGAACTACGTTTACGCCGAATTTAGATTTGAGTCGTGAAACGATAATGTCAATATGCTGTTCTCCGAGCGCTGAAACAATAAGCTCCTTGGTTTCGGTGTCAGTATAAACCTTAATGGTGGGGTCTTCCTCTGCGAGTCGGTTAAGACCTGCGGCAATTTTTTCTTCGTCACCCTTCTTTTCAGGGTAAATTGCCATCTTAAGTGTAGGTGCAGGGAATGGAGCAGGGACAACCTTTATGTTACCGCTGACAGATAGTGTATCGCCGGTAAGTACGTTGCCAAGCTTTGCAACCGAGCCGATATCACCTGCTGTGAGCGCTGCGGTATCTTCCTGTTTTCCACCCTTTAATATCATTATCTTTGATAGGCGCTCTTCTTCGCCTGTGCGGTTGTTTTTAAGCTTCAAATCAGGTGTGATTTTACCCGATACAACCTTAAAGTATGAAAGCTTACCAACAAACGGGTCGGCTATTGTTTTAAATACCAATAAAGCGCTTTCTTTTGAAGAATCAGGTGTAATATCACCGTCTTCTGATTTGATTTTAACCTCTGAAGCAGAAGGTAGTATTTCGGCAATACTGTCTGCAAAAAGTGGGATAGCGTCACCCGTCTGCTGAATGCCGCAGTAAACAGGGCAGATATCGCCCGATAGCACACCTGATTTAAGACCTGCTATCATTTCTTCTCTTGTGAATTCTTCGCCCTCAAAATATTTTTCCATAAGTGATTCGTCAGCCGAAGCAATAGCTTCAAGCAACATATCACGCATATGGTCGATATCGGTACTTACAGGCATTCTGTGTTCCTTCATTTCTATACCGTTGAAGGCATAAGCTTTATTAGCAATTAAGTCAACGTAGCATTTAACTATATCGTCCTCTAAATAAGGTACTACTACAGGACATATAACCGAACCATAGTTTGCAACCAAAGCCGAAATTACTCTGTAGAAATGAGCGTGAGAGGAATCAAGCTTACCAACAAAGAACGCAATGCTCTTGTTTTGAGCCTTTGCCTTTTCGAAAGCCTGTTTAGCGCCAACTGTCAGACCTGATTTACCCGAAAGGGTGATAACTACGCTGTCGGCTGCACTAAGAGCTTCGCAGACACCACCTGCAAAATCGAAAAGTCCTGGCGCATCAATAAGATTTAATTTAACGTTATTAAGCTCCAAAGCGTGAACGGCAGTTGATACCGAGCAGCCTCTGAGTTTTTCTTCGGGGTCGAAATCAAACAAAGAAGTACCATCGGTTGTCTTAC
>JAZLAD010000070.1:0-1757 GCA_045613005.1 Acutalibacteraceae bacterium
CGAAGAGCTGCTCGCTTTCGCTTCGCACCATCGTCGTTTAGCCTTTTTAGCATATAATAGAAAACATAATAAATCATTCGTTTTTCTACTATTTTTCTTTGAAAAACAACAATCTTATAAAGATAAGTCTTTCTTGAAAAATATCCCACAGACTTATGACGAATAAGTATCTCTGTATTTTTTAGGAGAAGTGCCGTATTTGTTTTTAAAGGCTGTGGAAAAATAGTTGGAATCCGAAAAACCGCAGTCGAATGCAATATCGGTAACGCTTAAATAAGAATGAGTTAAAAGATACCCGGCTTTATCTAAGCGAACCTTATTAATATAGGATTTTATGGTGGTTTGACCCTCTTTTTTGAATATGTATTGCATATATGAGGCTGAGTAATTGAATACGGCGGATAGCGAATTGCAGGTGATAGGCTGCGAATAATTGTCGTTTATATATCGGGTGGCTTCTAAATACAATCGCCTTGTGGGTGAGATTTTCCCATTGCTTTCAGAGGAGTTCTTACAGCTCCTGTAAAGCTCAATAAACATATATTTCAAGGGATTGACGAATTTCAAAACCTCACAAAGCCTCGGCGGATACGGAGAAAGCTCGGAGTAAAGCTTATCGAAGCTGTCGCCGCACTGCAATGATAATCGTTCCATAAATTTTTGAGATTTTTTAATAGTGCCTCTATACCCCGAAAGGTTGACAAGTAAAACAGTCTCGCCCTCATATGTAATCGGAATTACAAATTCTTCCACACCCGCATAGCAGCAGGAATAATACGGCTCGGTTATTTTGGCTTTTCCGAGCAGCCTCTTATTGATAAGGCATTTTCCTGCTGTTTTGCGGTGTTGCTTCAAGAAAAAGCAAACGCTGTGCAGATGTATTTCGTAGTTTTTGAGTTTTTCAAAATAAGGTAAAAATACGGAATTAAAGCAACTGAGCGAAACGTAATAACCTAAGTCTTTCAAAAAATCAATATAATTTAAAGCCTCTGCCAAAATAGCTGAAGTCATAAAGTGCACTCCTTGATTGTTGTTTTTTCAAGAAAAAGAGTTGAAAAGTGAATGATTTATTTTATTTTCTATTGTACACTAAAGGTGATTAAAAGTCAAGGGGAGCTTGGATGGAGAACTTTATAAACGAAAACAATCAAATTCCGGTTATAGCAGACGTTGATGTATGCGTGTGCGGCGCAGGACCCGCAGGACTGGGTGCGGCAATTATGGCTGCGAGACTCGGGTGCGACGTGCTGCTCGTAGAGTCGCAAGGGTGTCTTGGCGGTATTGCAACCGCGGGAATGATGTCTAACTGGGGCGGTCGCTCCTCCAGCAAAATTATGCCGGAAATATGGGATCTGACATACGAAAAGGCAAAGGATATAGGCTGGACTGAAAGCAACAAGTGCCAGAGGGATGCGATATACCACGATATACAAAAAATAGTGCTTGAAGAAATGGTGCAGAAAGAAGGCATCAGGGTGCTGTACCACACCCTCGTGTGCAAGGCGGTGGTCGAGAGCGGCGCTATTATTGGCGTTATAGTAGAAAACAAGAGCGGACGCGGCTTTATTAAAGCTAAGCGAGTTGTTGACTCCACAGGAGACGGTGACGTCGCCGCAAGCGCGGGTGTGCCGTACTTTAAAGGCAGAGAAACAGACGGCAGAATGCAACCTTGTACTATTATGTTCAACGTTGGCGGAGTTGACTTTGAGAGAGCTGTTTTTCCACCGTCGTTTGAATCAAGGATAGAAACCGAAAAG
>JAZLAD010000071.1:0-13993 GCA_045613005.1 Acutalibacteraceae bacterium
GACGAGACCGACTACGGCGCTGTAAGCTCAGGCGGTTCAGGTTCGGGCAACACGGGCGGTTGGGGTGATTCGACACCTGAAGAGGAAGAAAAGCTCAATGCGGAAACTTTGGCTTGGCTTATAAACCTCATTATCACAGACGGCACCGATAGTAAGGCAGACTATAATGCCGACGGTAAAATTGACCTTCTTGACGTGGTATTCGTAAAGAAGAAGCTTGCAGGTATAAACTACGGTCAATAATTATTTCCGTATTTAGACAAATTAAAAAACACATCGTAGGGAGACATTTTGCAAAGAACTGTTCTCCCTACTTTATTTTTTTCAAAACAAACCGCTTTGCCGTTTTGCACAAAACGTTTAATCTTGATTTGATATTTTTAACAAATATTCTAAAAACAGGCAAAAAAGTGTTTACAAAGTGCGAGTGTTGTAGTAAAATTAAACTGTCAATGGTGGAAGGGTATCTTATACCCTTTTGCCGTCGTTCAGATTTTATGCTTTTGCATTATTTTAAGGAGGAAAATCCACATGCGTAAATTAACAAAAAAAGCGCTATCTCTTGTGTTGTGCGCAATGCTGATTGTTTCTGCTATCGGCTGTGTGTTCAGCATTTCTGCTGAAACTGTTGGCACAACAACTATAACCGCTCCAAACGGTAATGAATGGTTGATATACGATGCTCCCGTAGGCCTCGAGCTTGACGGAGATCTGTCAACCTGGATCAACAATAACATAGCTCCAAGCGGTACTCCTTTGTACGTTTCTGAAAACGGCGTACTAAAGGCAGCTGACGGTATGGCTGAAGTAAATGCTTGGGAAGAAGTAGGTCCTGCCCGCTTTAAGATTCCAGGTGCAGTATCAGGAACAAGAGTTAAGATTTCGTTCGATTATAACGTAAATCTTGACAACCTTGCTACTGATGAGCTTAAAGAGAAAGCACAGAGCGAGAGACTTAACAATTATCTCTTCAAACTCTATAATGCAGACGGTACCGTAAACACCGAAATTGGCAATAATCTTTGGTACACAAGCAGTGGCTCAACTATATCTAAGGAGTTCACACTCACCGATCCTGATCAGTTCTTCCGCATCATTATCGGTTCCTGCAAGAGCTGCAGAGCTGCTTGGGAAATCAGCAATATTAAAGTAGAAGTAACAACCCCACAGGATGAAGATTCAGTTGGCACATCAACAGTAGAGGGCAAAACCTACATAGTTTACAACGAACCTGTAGACCTTGAGCTTGATGGCGATATGTCAAGCTGGATAAATAATAATATAGCTCCAAGCGGCACTCCTTTATACGTTTCTGCAAACGGCGTATTAAGAGCAGCTGACGGTATGGCTGAAGTAAACGCTTGGGAAGAAGTAGGTCCTGCACGCTTTAAGATTCCAGGTGCAGTATCAGGAACAAGAGTTAAGATTTCGTTCGATTATAACGTAAATCTTGATAATCTCGCTACTGATGAGCTTAAAGAGAAAGCACAGGGCGAGAGACTTACCAACTATATATTCAGACTCTATAATCCAGACGGCTCTACAGACGTTGAAGCTACTAAAAATCTTTGGTACACAGATAGCGGAAAAACCTTAAGCGCTGAGTTCACACTCACCGATCCTGATCAGTTCTTCCGCATCATTATCGGTTCCTGCAAGAGTTGCAGAGCTGCTTGGGAAATTTCCAACATCACTGTAACCGTGTTAGAATCATCAGGCGGTTCTGATGATGAAGTACAGGACGAAGAAATTACCACAGGCTCAACAACAATAGAAAAGGGTTGGGTAGTATACGATGCACCTGTAGAAATCGGTCTTACAAGCACCCTAAAGACTTGGCTCGGCAACAAAGCACCAACAGGAGCTTCTTTATACGTTGCTAAAAACGGCGTGTTAAAGGGCGGTCAGGGTATTCTTGATATGTCTAACGCTTGGGAAGAAGCAGGTCCTGCTCGTTTCAAGGTACCGGGCGTTGAGGTTGGTTCTACAGTTAAGATTTCTTTCGACTTTGCTGTAAACACCGAGGGTCTTGCTGATGATATTAAGACCCGTGTAGAAAGCGGCGAAAGACTTTTATGGCCTATTTTCAAGCAGTATACTGCTGATGGAACTATGAAAGTTGAACAGGCATATGACCTAAGCATTAATACACAAGGAACACTAACTCAGTCGTTTGTAGTTGCAGATCCGGACGAATTCTATCGTATAATCTTCCGTTCGGCTAAGTCACTTAAGGATGCTTGGGAAATTTCCAACATCACCGTAACAGTAAGCAAGCCAAACACAAGCGGTATTCCTACATACTACGGTACAGAGGAAGACGGCTTCAATTCAAAGTATTCTTCTTACCCACTTGCTCTAAAGCCAGTTGATACTATTGAGAATCTTGACTTCTCTGACGGCTTCATTTACTGGTCAGGTAGAGACGCAGGTGCTGCTCCTTATACAGGTACATTCGCTTCTAACAGCTTTGCATTAGTAACCGAAGGCGAAAACAAGTATATCACTTTAACTGAAGACGGTTACGTAAACACAATGCGTACAGCACTCTTTAAGGTTGAAGGCGTTCACGTTGGTGAAAAGCTTGTTCTTGTATACGACGTTAAGGGCGCAGACGCTAACAAGCTTAGAGTAACCCTTCTCCAGCATCACCTAAGAGGCGAGGATCAGGGTGTTGTATACGACGAAACAACCGGTTTAAATACAGACACATCCGGTAAGTCTGCTACTCCTGGCACACCTACCTACCTTGTTAATAATAAAGTAGGCAGAGCCGAACTCGTTAGCGCTAATGCTGCAGGCTGGGCTACCTTTGTTACCGATTACAGTGATATAATCAGTGATCCTACACAGCTCGGCGGCGAGAGACCTTGCACTTCTGACATTTATCTACAGGTTGTTGTTGACAAGGCTCCAAGCGTACTAGCCGGTGACCAGCTCGACGTTGCTATCGACAACATCAGAATCGCTAAGGTAGTAGACGGTATGTACTATGACGTAGCTACCGGTGCTGAGATTGCTCCTGAAGTTGTTCACGAGTATCCTGAAGAGAACGCAGAGACTTTAGCTAATATGGTTGCTGCAATTCTTGCAGGTGATCCAAGTGTTGAAGATTTTGACTTTAACTATGACGGTAAGGTTGACCTTCTCGACGTTGTAGCTCTAAAGAAATATCTTGCTGAAGTTCTTTAATTTGAATTAAAAGCATAAGTTTTTTAGGAAAATTAAAGCATAAATTAAACACAAATCGCACAGGAAACCTCCTGTGCGATTTTTTATATCAAGGGCAGAAGAAAAAACAATCAAAAAAGCAAGATAATATTGCCTAAGACTATAATTTTTTTGATTTTAGTATTGCTTTTTTAAACATTTTGTTTTATTATAGAAGAGGTAAAATATTTTATTTTAGGCAGCTTAAAAACTGTCTGAAAGTGCAGGGGTGTTTATATGAAAAAGGCTGTTTGCGCTACGTTTTTCCCAAGAACGTGGGATTATGAAAAAAAGTTTACAGCAGCAAAAAGTGTAGGTCTTGACGGTATCGAGTTAAACTTCGGTGTTAAGAATTGTGACTTTAGTCCTGAGACTACCGATGAAGAGTATGCCGCTGTAGTGGCTAAGGCAAAGGAAGCAGGATTAGAGTTTGGAACTCTCACCACAAATTTATGGGCATATCCTATAACTTCTAATCTTCCTGAGAAGAGAGCACAGGCTGTGGAGCTTATAAAGGGAAGCCTTTATGCCGCTAAAAAGATAGGTGCTAAGAGTGTTCTTATCGTTCCGGGTTACTGCGGTGTTGATTTCCTATCCAATCCCGAAAAGATTAACTATCTTGATGCTTATAACCGTGCAGTTGCGGCTCTCAACGAATGTAAGGCTGTTGCAGAGGAATTAGAGGTTAATCTCTCAATTGAGAACGTTTGGAACAAATTCCTCACCTCACCTCTTGAGATGAGACAAATTCTCGATATGGTAAACTCAAAGTACGTTGGCTGTTATTTCGACGTTGGCAACGTTCTTATTAACGGATATCCTGAGCATTGGATTGAAATTTTGGGTGCATCACGTATTAAGGCTGTTCACTTCAAGGATTTTGACCGTTCAATTGGTACAGGAGAAGGCTTTGTTGACCTGCTTAAAGGTGACGTTGATTTTACCGCCGTTATGGAAGCCTTCAAGAAGGTAGGCTATGACGGTTGGGTAACCGCTGAATACGGTTGTCTCGAAACAGAGGACGACAAAATTATTGCTTATTTAAAAACCATAGTTGACGCTATGGATGATATACTTAGGAGGGTATAAACTATGTTAAAATTCGGTATTGTAGGCTTCGGTGGTCTTGCAAAGGCACACTTCGGCAACATTGAAAAGGTTAAAGAATCACATCCCGATATTGAGTGTGTAGCTATCTGCGATATAAATCCTGAAGCTTTCACCAAGGGTACTGAAATGAATATCGGTACTGTTGAGGCACCTGACCTCAGCGCTTACAGACTATACACAAGTCCTGAAGAGATGCTCGAAAAAGAAGAACTCGACTTCATCATTTCTGCTATCCCAACACTTGAGCACTCAAGAATTGCTGTAATGGCTATGGAGAAAGGTATTCACGTATTCTCTGAAAAGCCAATGGCTCGTTCACTAGAACAGGCTAAAGATATGATCGACGCCGCTAAGAAGAACAATCGAACCCTTATGATCGGCCAGTGCGTAAGATATTTCGCAAGCTATGCTCGTGCTAAGGAAATTGTTGATTCAGGCGAGTACGGTAAGGTAATGCGCGCTGATTTCAAGCGTCTTAGCATGTTCCCTGCTTGGTGCTGGGATAATTGGTACGGTAAGGACGAGTGGTCCGGCGGTGCCGCACTTGACCTTCACGTTCACGACGTTGACTTTATCAACTACATATTCGGCAAACCAAAGTCAGTTTTCAGCTCAGCTACAAACTTTGACCATATTCACGAGTGCATCAGCACTATCTATGAGTATGAGGATGGCAAGATAGTTACCTGTACAGGTGACTGGAGCTTACCTTCAAGCTATCCTTTCACAGCCGCATTTTTAATTCATATGGAAAAGGCTGTATTAGAAATTCGTCGCGGTCAGCCACTCACAATTTATAAGGCAGACGGCACTGTAGAGCAGGTTGAAGTAACTCCAGGTGACGGTTACGTTAAAGAGGTTGTTGACTTTATCAACTGCATCAAAGAAGGCAGATGGAGCACCATCAACAATCCTGACACAGCTTATGCTTCACTTGAAATCGCTATGGCTGAAAAGAAATCAGCTGATACAAAGGAAAAGGTTTACCTTTAATTTAAACCCTTAAATCATTAAACCGAGGCGCCCAAACGGGCACCTCGGTTTTGTTTTATTATATATTAATCGTAGGGGAGGGTCTCCGTGCCCTCCCGCTATTTTTACGTTTCTTTTTAGGGAGGGGAGAGGTCTTGGCTACCGCCTCGGTCGGTGCTTACTTCTCGCGGAGGTGTCCAGCGGACACCCGCACCCCGCCCCTACAAAAAACAATTAAATTGTTGCAAAAATATTAGGGAGGATTTTACATCCTCCCTGTTTATTTATATGCTTTTGGGTTGTTTTAAAATTTCATTTTACTTGATTTCTTGCTCCAAATTATCAAACAAAGGAGAATCAAAGAAGTCTTTAATGCTAATTTCTAAACCATCACAAATTTTTTTGATGGTCGAAATTGTTGCAGAATTATTTCTTCCGCCTGTAATGTTGTTTATGGTAGATTGTGTAATTCCTGAAATGGTAGCTAATTTGTTTATGGTAATATTCTCTTTATCACACAAATCTACAATTCTTTGTTTAACTGCATCACCAATACGCAAAATATCACCTCAAAATAGTTTACACAAATATATTAACTATTTTGAGTTGTAAAAATTACCTCTTTTGAGTTGACTTTCGGAAGTTTATCAAGTATACTTTTTAAAATAGAAAACATTTAGATAGTTAAGGTGATATTATGTATTCGTGTGCTTTTTTGGGGCATAGAGACTGTCCTAAAAGTATAAAATCAAAACTGATTTTTGAAATTGAAAAATTAATAGTTAATAACAATGTCGATGTGTTTTACGTGGGAACACAGGGTGGGTTCGATAGGATGACATACGAATGCTTGTGTGAGCTTGATAAAAAATATGAAATTAAAATAGTAGTTGTTTTAGCCTATTTAAACCGCGAAGACGATCTGACGTATTATGATACAAACAAAACAATTTTTCCCGACTGCCTTACAAAAACACCGCCAAAATTTGCCATAAGCAAACGAAACGATTATATGCTTCGAAATTCGGATTATTTAATTTGTTATTTAGAAAATAGATTTTCTAACACATACGAATTTATACTAGGGGCGATTAAAAAGAAAATTAAAATTACAAATTTGGGAAGTATGGCAATAGGTTGATAAAACAGCGGTATTCCGTTTGGAATACCGCTGTTTTTTATTCGAATATATCACCGTTTTTATCTAGTATTGCGGTGCGGTTTACGCTGTAGCAGTGAAACGTATCGCTATACTTTTCGTAAAAAGCGGTTATTAAAAGCTCGGGGTTTATATTTTTTTCGCTTCCTGCAGGAAGAGTTAAGAAAAGCTTGGTGTTATCGCCCTTTTCAAGCTTATAGCTTTTAATATCGGGCGCTATATTTATCTGTTTCATATCGCCTTTTTTGGTCTTTTTGTTGCAGATAATTTGTTCACTTTTCAAAAATGCGTCGAGGTTATTATAAATTTCTCCGCCGTCCGAAAAATCTATTTCATACTCTGCAAAACCGATGTTTGCCGCCTTTTGCTGTGGCTCGTAGGCACATAAAAACTTAAGGTCCAAAGGGCAAACCGAGTTTAGCGCACTTACTATTTTCTCTCCGTCAATATCATCGTCTAAAATCTTAATATCCAAGATTTCATTATCGCCCGTATGACCGAGTGACAGCGGTAACGCGATGTTTAAATAAGGGTGCGGATGAAAACCCTCGGTGTACCAAATAGGGATTTTTGCCATTCTGACGGTGCGGATAAGCAACCTGTTTAAATCAAGGTGGGATATAAATTTAAGGCGTCCCTTTTTTGAAAATTTAAGCCTTACGCTTTTCAACGCATACCCCTCCTTTGTATATGTTAGCACCGCAGTTTGAGCATTTTTGTCTGCAGTGCGGTGTGGTAATAGCCTTTTTAGCCTGTTCGTTCTCACTAATTAAAAACTCTTTAGTAATGCAGTAATCAAGGTGGTCCCAAGGCATAATTTCTGAGTAATCGCGAAGGCGGTTTGCGTAAAACGATGGGTCAACTCCGCATTTTTCGAACGCTTCAAGCCATTTATCAAGCTCGAAATATTCGTCCCATCCATCGAATTTGCAGCCAAGTCTTACAGCCTCATAAATTACATCTGAAAGCCTTCTGTCACCGCGTGCAAAAACACCTTCTAAGAAGCTCGTTTTGTTTTCGTGATACTTAAAATCAATTTTTTTAGAACGAATATTATCCTTTAAAAGCTGTTGTTTACGTATCATTTCCTCCCTTGTAATCTGCGGATGGAACTGGAAGGGCGTAAAGGGCTTTGGCACAAAGTTTGCAACGCTTATAGACACGTTAACGCTCTTACCCTTGGGTTTGTTTGGCATCGTATAAAATTCGTCCACAATTTTTTGCGCCAGATTTGCAATGCCTATAATATCCTCGTCGGTCTCGTACGGCAGACCCATCATAAAGTAAAGCTTAACGGCGGTATAGCCACCGCTAAAGGCTGTGCGACAGGCGGTTAAAATTTCATCCTCGGTGATATTTTTGTTTATCACGTCACGAAGGCGCTGTGTACCCGCCTCGGGCGCAAAGGTAAGACCGCTTTTTTTAATGCGGGTAACCTTTTCGAGCAGCTCGGGTGAAAAATTATCAATTCTGAGCGAGGGAAGTGATAGGCTGACCTTCGCTTTTTCGGTATAGTCCAAAAGCTCGTTTAGCATAGGCTCAATTTCGGTGTAATCGCTGGTGCTAAGAGAAGATAACGACAATTCCTCGTAGCCTGTGCTTTCGCAAAGGGAAATTGCCTGTTTACATACCGTTTTAGCGCTCTTTTCTCGCACAGGGCGGTAGATAAAGCCTGCCTGACAAAAACGGCAGCCTCTTATACAGCCTCTGAAAATTTCCTGCACCGCGCGGTCGTGCACAACGTCGATAAAGGGCACGACAAAGGTCTTAGGATAAAAGCTTTCATTAAGATTTTCTTCTATTCTTTTGCGGATTTTTTCGGTGGCGCCGTCCCTTGCGGTAACCGATTTAATCGTACCGTCCTCGTTATAGGAAACGTCGTAAAGGCTGGGCACGTAAACACCCTCGATTTGTGACGCCGCAATTAAAAATTCTTTTCTTGATTTACCTTTAGTTTTAAAGTCTTTATAAAGGTCCATAACCTCAAGGTCTACCTTTTCGCCCTCACCTAAAAAGAAAATATCGATAAAGTCAGCAAGAGGCTCTGCGTTACAAGCACAAGGACCGCCCGCTACTATTACGGGGTGGCTTTCATCTCGATCCTTTGAAAATACGGGAACTTGTGCTAAGTCCAGCATATTAACAACGTTTGTGTAAGACAGCTCATACTGAAGCGTAAAGCCTATGAAATCAAAATCCTTTATAGCGTCTCTGCTTTCAAGTGCAAAAAGCGGAATACCGTTTTCCCTCATCACCTTTTCGAAATCAGGCCAGGGCGCAAAGACGCGCTCACACCAGATATCCTCTCTTGAATTAAAGAGCGAATAAAGAATTTTCATTCCAAGGTGCGACATACCAATTTCATAGCTATCGGGGAAGCAAAAAGCAAAACGCACGTCTATTTCGGATTTGTCCTTTATAACACTGCCAACCTCTCCGCCTGCATATCTTGCAGGTTTTTGCACCGTTAAAAGCAGTTGTTCTAGTCTTTTATCGTCCATAAGTTACCTCTCTTTGAGTAGTAACTTAATAATACTATAAAATATATACACTTTCAAGTAAAAAAGGGGCATAAATTCAAAGAATATTTACGAAAAAGACTTTTATTTTCAAATCGTTTGTGGTATAATCTATGTTGATATAATAGGTGCATTATATAATCTTAGAAATGGAGGAAACAAAATGTCTTTTAAAAGAATGTTTATAATACTTTTAGCTGCCGCTATATCCTTTTGCTTTAGCGGTTGTGACCTTGTGCCCTCCAACACCGAGGAGTTGCTTTCTCCGCCCGAGCTTACAGGCGAGGTAAAGCTTATAAAAGAGGTGCTCGAAAGCAGCGTTAATACCCCTATTACACTTAAATATCCGTCTAGCGGTGAATACCGAAGCCCTGTTATTTTAAGGGATATTGATGCTGACGGTACCGAGGAAGCGTTTGCCTTTTACAGCACGAGCGATACCGAGCTTACCTCGATGAATTTAAGCGTTATAAAATACGATAAAAAGCAAGGCTTATGGTACGCGCTTGACCGTCAGACCCTTACGGGCTCGGGTGTTGAAAAGGTGGTCTTTTGCGACCTTGACGCTGATGGCACAGAGGAAATAGTAGTAGGTTGGGAAATATATGCTGCCAGTGAAAAGCAGTTGGCTATTTATTCAATGGGCGAAAATGCGACGACACAGCGTATGCTTGAGCGCTATACAACCTTCCTTAGCACCGATTTGGATGAGGACGGCCGCCCCGAAATACTTATGCAGTATCTCGACACCTCCGCCGCTACCAACCAAGCCTCCCTCTTGACACTGGATAAAAACGGAATTTTGAAATACGGCCAATGCGTAATGGACGGCAACGTTAAAACGGTGCTCACACCTGTTGTTTCAACGCTGTCAAACGGAAAGCCCGCCGTGTATTTCGATGAAATCAAGGGTATTGGCGCCATAACCGAGGTAATATTTTTATCAAAGGGTGAGCTTTTAAATCCTTTGTTTGATGAGGAAACACTTGGAAATAAGAAAACTCTTCGCGATTCGGCACTTCGTTTGAGCGATTTTGATGAGGACGGGCTTTTAGAAATTCCCATTGCAACCGAGCTTATCAACGCCGACGTAACGAGCACAGAAAAACTCAATTACACAAGCTGGTGTACCTTCAACGGAGAAAGCTTTACCGAAATGAAACTAGCCGTAGTCAACACGCTTGACGGTTATAGAATAGAAATTCCTGCAAAATGGTTTGGAAAAATAGCTATTTCTAAGGACACCGAAAACCGCGAGCGCGTGATTTACAATTATAGCGTAAACCAAGAGGGCGAGGGTATAATCGGTGATACCGTTGTAACGCTCAAAGCGGTAACACATTCTGAGTTCAACAGCGGCAGAGGATTTGACAAACAAAAGGCACAAGAGGTTTGCCGAAGTGAACAGTTTGTATATCTTGCAATTATCCCTGAAAATACCGAAGGCTCGGTAAAGGTAACGCTTAATGACCTTAAAAAAATGATAGTTCCTATGCAGTTTCAGTAAGGAGAAGTTTTATGAAAAGAATACTTATAGTAGAGGACGAGGCAGCAATAAGAGAATTTGAAGCTATTAATCTTCAAAGGGTTGGCTATACAACGGTTGAAGCGAGTTCCGGTGAAGAGGCACTGCACATTTTTGATAACGACCTTATCGGCTTTGATATAGCACTGCTTGACGTTATGATGCCCGGTATAGACGGTATAAGACTGTGTAGAGAGCTTAGAAAACGCAATTCCACAATGGGTATAATAATGCTTACTGCTAAGGCTCAGGAAATAGATAAAATAAGCGGACTGATGACAGGGGCGGACGATTACATAACCAAGCCCTTTTCACCTGCCGAGCTGTTAGCCCGAGTAGACGCACTTTATCGCAGAGTTGAGCTTTTAGGCGACCGACCAAAGCCTACCGTGAGCGATATAAAGCTAGGCATATTCCACCTTGATTTAAGAAGGCGCATACTGACAAAGGAAGGAAAACCGGTTGAGCTTACTCAGGTTGAATACCAGATTGTTGAATACTTCTTCTACCACGCCGAAACCATAATTACCCGAAACGATATTCTTGCAAGGGTTTGGGGAGACAGCTACGTTGGTGAAGAAAAGATAGTTGACGTAAATATCAGAAGACTTCGCAAAAAGATAGAGGAGGACGCTTCAAATCCAAAATATCTCATTACCGTTTGGGGACTGGGATATAAATGGACTGCGGCTGAATAACATAGATATTTAAAAACAAAGAAGGGAGGAAAACGTATGGCAGAATATGAGCTTCGGTTTAAAAGCATTGCTTTCAGATGGTTTGTAAACGTGTTTTTAATAGTTGCCGCAGCGGTAACTGTTGCTGCAGTGGTGTTTTGCGTGATTTTAAGTTCGATGTACACAGAGCGCGTAAAATCTTTAGCTGCTGATTATGCCTATGATTTTTCCTCACTTTCAAAAGCAACCGAGCAAACCTTTAAAAATACGGCGGTATCCTTATCCGATACCTTTTTACACAAGGATAAGCTAGAGGTTCAGATTACCGATAAAAACGGTAACGTTATAGTTACTACGACCGGCTTTGACCCGCTAGATGAAGATATAAAAATTTATTCCTCGATATCAGCCTCCTCGGGAACGGCGGTAATATCTGAAAACTCGCAGGGCGAAAAGATTATGGTGTGCAACACCGAGGTCTACGATAAGGCAGGTAACTATTTAGGCTCTTACCGTTGGATTACCTCACTTAAAGCCACCAACAGAAAGATTTTTACTATGACCGTTACGGTTATCGTAATAGCACTTGGTATGCTTGGTATCTGTCTTGTATCGGGTCTTTTCTTTATAAAGTCAATCGTGCGTCCAATCCGTGTGGTCAGCACGACTGCGCGAAAGATAGCGCTGGGCGATTTTAAGAGTACCATCAAGGTCGAGGAAAACGACGAGATAGGTGAGCTTTGCGATACAATAAATTATATGGCAAACGAGCTATCCTCGGCAGAGGAAATGAAAAACGACTTTATTTCCTCGGTATCCCACGAGCTGCGCACACCGCTTACCGCTATTTGCGGTTGGGGTGAAACGGTAAAGGGCGCTGTGGGGAGTGACGATGAGCTTGTTTCCCGCGGCATTGAGGTTATTTTAGGCGAGGCAGACAGGCTCTCAAGCCTTGTTGAAGAGCTGCTTGATTTTTCGCGTATGCAAAACGGAAGACTAAGCGTTAATACACGTCCTACCGATGCTACGGCACTGCTTACAGCTGCTACGAATATGTATACCGAGCTTGCTCGCCGACAGGGTATCGACCTTGCCTTCCAAAGACCCTCGTTTAATGCAACGGTAATGGGTGACCCCGACCGTCTAAAGCAGGTATTCATAAATATTATCGATAACGCGGTAAAATATACACAAAACGGCGGACAGGTGCTGATTACCGAAACACTCGAGGAAGCGTGTGTAAAGATAGTTGTAAAGGATACGGGTGTTGGTATTCCCGAGCAGGATTTAGACCACGTTAAAGAAAAATTCTTTAAATCGAACAAAACGGTCAGAGGAAGCGGCATAGGATTAGCCGTTGCTGACGAAATTATAAAACAGCATCAGGGACTTTTATTCCTCGAAAGCGTTGAGGGACTTGGTACTACCGTAACTATAGTCTTGCCGCTTTACGAGGAAGCAAACGCACCGTCAGAGATAGCTGACGCGGTAAGCCTTAACGAGATTGCCGATTCGGCAATGTTGGATAATACCGCCGAAGAAATCCAAGAGAGTGCAGAGCCAAAACAGGAAAAAGAGCTTACGGCTGAGGAAATGGTTGCCGAAATGAAGGCATACCCCGAGCTTACCGAGGAACAGCTTAAAATGTTCGGTCCTGATGCGGTACTGAATAAAACAGAAAAAATGGAGCATCTTGAGGATATTTCGCCTGAGGAACTTGCCGAGGTTGAAGAAGAACTTCGAGCCGAGGCTGAAAGGGCGGCACAAATGAACATCCCCGAGGGCGCAGAACTCAGAGAACAAGGAGATAAAAATGGCTAAGTATACAGCTATAGGCGGTCAGGCGCTGATAGAGGGTATTATGATGAAGGGCCCTGAAAAGACAGCGCTTGCCGTCAGAACACCACAAAAAACAATAGACATATCCTATATGAACGAGAAAACCCTAAGGCAAAAATTCGCTGTTTTGAGAATTCCTGTTATAAGGGGTATTGCGGCGTATATCGAGTCAATGCTTCAAGGCTATAAGGCAATGATGATTTCTGCCGATAAATCGGGCTTTACCGATTTAGAGGAGGAAACCGAGAAAAAGGACGAAAAAAAAGAGAGCGCTCTAATATCAATAGTAATGCTAATAGGTACGATACTTGGCGTGGCATTGGCGGTTGTGCTCTTTATGGGTGTGCCGAGATATGCCGTAAAGGGACTAGAATGGCTTGTTGGAACGCCCTTTTCAAAGGTGGCAAGGGCTAGTATAGAACAGCTTATAAAGCTTGTTGTTTTGGTAGGCTATATGGCGCTCATATCCTTAATGAAGGATATAAAAAGGGTGTTTATGTACCACGGTGCTGAGCATAAAACTATTTTCTGCTATGAAAAGGGTTTACCGCTTACGGTTGAAAATGCACGAGAGCAGAGCCGCTTTCATCCGCGTTGCGGAACGTCGTTTTTAATCCTTATGATTGTAATAAGCATACTCTTTTCAACGCTAGTTCAAATTGTTTTCCCTACAGTTTACGAAATTCCGTGGCTTTGGATAATAATTAAAATCTTGTTAGTACCACTAATTTGCGGAGTAGGCTTTGAGGTGGTGCGCGCTTGCGGAAAGTACGACAACCTTCTCACACGCATTATTTCCGCGCCTGGTCTTTGGATGCAAAGAATTACAACCAAAGAGCCCAGCGACGATATGCTCGAAATAGCAATAGCAGCGCTAAAGGCGTGTGAGGGCGACACCCCTGACGTTGATAGACCTATAGAGCCCGATGAGGAAACGGTAGAAGCCGAAACTGCAGAAACTGAAACGTCAGAAACCGAGAAA
>JAZLAD010000072.1:0-2875 GCA_045613005.1 Acutalibacteraceae bacterium
CTTCTGGGTAAAAAAGCTAAGGAAATAATAAGTGCGGGTGATTTTGTCACCTACGATTTTGAGGTTTTAGAGCTTTTAAACAACCGTATTAGCTGTGGCAGTATCGATAACAGGGCAGGCTGTGTTGCCGTAATAGAACTCGCCCGTAGACTTAAAGGCAAAAAGCTCCCCTTTAACGTGGTTTTCTGCCTTGCAGACGGTGAGGAATTAGGTAACAGAGGAGCTATTCCCGCAGCCTATTCTATAGCACCCGATGAAGCTATAGCTATTGACGTTAGCTTTGCAACCACCCCCGACGTAAGCGATACCGAGGGCGGTGCTTTAGGCGGTGGCGCGATGCTTGGCTACTCCCCTATACTTAATACCGACGTTACAAAGAAATTAGAAAGTATTGCAAAGGAAAATAATATCCCAATACAAGCAGAGGTTATGGGTGGCAGAACCTCCACCGATTCGGACGTAATTTCTATTAGCCGAAGCGGTGTTAAAACAGGCCTTTTATCTATACCGCTAAGAAATATGCACTCTTTAGTTGAAACGGCCGATTTAAATGATATTGTAAGCGTTTGCGATATTTTAGAAAAGTATATTTTATCGGGAGGTATTTTAAATGACTAATCTTTTAAAAAGCCTCTGTATGATGGACGGCACCTCGGGTGACGAAAAAACAGTCAGAGATTTTATCATTAATGAAATTAAAGACTTTTGTGAATACAAAACAGATAATTTAGGTAATATTATAGCCTTTAAGAAGGGTAAGAAAACACCAAATAAAAAGGTTATGATAGACGCGCATTTAGACGAGGTAGGTCTTATTATCACCTCGGTAACCGGCGACGGATTTTTGCGTTTTTCAACAGTAGGCGGTATAAATACCGAGGTAATGCTTTGCCGCAGCGTTTTAATAAACGGCAAGATAAACGGTGTTATAGGTATGCGCCCTGTTCATTTATGTCACGGCGATACCGCTAAAAAGCTACCAAGTCCCGATAGTCTTTATATTGATATCGGTGCTAAAAGCAAACAAGAAGCGTTAGAGTTAATTTCCCTTGGCGACCGCGCGGTAATAAAGGGTGACTACTATCAAAACGGCGATATGATTTTATCAAAGGCGCTCGATGATAGGGTTGGTTGCGCTGTGCTTTGTTCCCTTATAAAAGAGGAATCGGAATACGATTTTTACGCTTCATTTTCCACACAGGAAGAGGTTGGACTCAGAGGTGCTAAGGTTGCGGCCTTTAGCATAGAGCCCGACTCAGCAATAGTGCTTGAGGGTACTACCGCCGCCGATATTTCGGGTGTTGCGAGTGATAAAAAGGTGTGTGTTTTAGGCTGCGGTGTAGCCGTTTCGTTTATGGACGGTACTACCGTTTATGATAGAGAATATTATAATTTAGCGCTAAACAGCGGTCTTAAGGTTCAGGTTAAGGCGGCTGTTGCGGGCGGCAACGATTCAGGCGCTATACATCTTAGCAAGACGGGTGTCAGAACGGTTACATTATCTGTTCCCTGCAGATACATTCACTCAAACTCCTCGGTTTGCAATATAAACGATATTTATGCACAAAAGGATTTAGCCAAATATATGCTAAAGGCTATTTGCGAGGAAAATTAAGTGATTTCTTTGATAAAAAATCTGCCCGACATAAACGATACTTGTTCGGCAGAACTGATTAAAATAAAATGTCTTTTCGAGGCTTACAGCGATATAGCGCTTTTTTGGTCTCAAGGCAAAACCGACACTTTAATCTCTATGCTTGACGGCAATATGGTTATATATGCTAAAAGCCCTGTTTTAGAAGAGCTTAAAAGCTTTATAAACGTTATATCACCAAAAAGTATTTTTACAGATTTAGCTACCGCTAAAGCTTTACAGCTTAAAATTTCGCAAACTGCGGCTGTGCTAAAAAGAGATTGCGATATAAAACCTCAAGACTCGCCCGATAATCTTAAAAGCGACCAAATTTATAATCTTTTAAACGTGGACGGGCTATCCCTTCCCCCGTTTGATACCTTTGCTGTGGACTTCTGCCACCGCAAAAATATTGGTAAGCTCAAGGTTTTTGCAAAGGATAAAACCTTTGCGGCTATATCTATTCATTCGGGTGATACTTGCCTTATAAACGGTATATCGAGCAAAGAAAAGGGGCAAGGCTCTATTGCTCTTAAAGGTATATTATCGCAAAATTTCGGCAAAACTGCACTAGCCTGTGCTTTGGAAGATATTAAAAATTTTTATATAAAAAACGGCTTTTTGGAAATTTACAAAGTCGCTTATTGTGTGAGGTAAATTATGGAATTTTTTAAATTTAATCCTGCTCTTTTAAGTGCGGACAAGCAGGTAGAAGAACTTATCCGCCCTCAATTTGAAAAAATCGAGGCAAACACCCTTTACAATCAGCAAAAGGTGCTTTCTGCATTTATAAACAACCGAGTTAGTGAAATGCATTTAGGTACCTCTACAGGCTACGGCTACGGTGACATAGGAAGAGATACTTTGGACGCTGTTTTAGCTCAGTGTATGGGTGCTGAGGATGCGCTGATTCGCCACAGCTTCGCGTCGGGCACACACACCCTATCGGTAGCGCTTTTCGGTATTCTTCGTCCGGGTGATAAGGTCTTGTGTCTTACAGGCAGACCCTACGATACAATAACAGGTGTTTTTGGTATCGACAGTGTAGAGGACGGCTCACTTGCCGATTTTGGTGTTGAGTATAATCAAATAGACTTATTACCCGACGGCACTCCCGATATAAACGCTATTCGCTCCGAGCTTTCCTGGGGTCAATATAAAATGGCATACATACAGCGCTCACGCGGTTATAGTCTTAGACCCAGCCTATCAATCGACCAAATTGAAAGTTTGTGCAAGGCA
>JAZLAD010000073.1:0-2457 GCA_045613005.1 Acutalibacteraceae bacterium
AAACACAATTGAAATATGTATTTTTTTATGATATACTCTATTTGTTATTTTTGACTCAAGGTGGTTTTTTATGCAAAAAGCGGTAAAAGGAAGCCTTTGTGCTTTGCTTGCAGGTATCGTTTGGGGAACGATGTCTATATTTGTAGAAAATCTTAAGGACACCGGCATTTCTACAATGGCAATAGTGTTTTTAAGAACAAGCATTACTGTAATTTTTCTAAGCGTTGGCCTTGCAATTTTTAAAAGAAATCTGTTTAAAATCCAATTAAAAGATATTTGGATATTTTTAGGCAACGGAATACTAAGCCTAGTGCTTTTTACCTTTTGCTATTTTAACTCAATAGTTAAATCCTCGGCGGCAATAGCGGCGGGTTTACTTTACACCGCACCTGTTTTTGTTATGCTTTTATCCCTGATTATCTTCAAAGAAAACTTGACAAAAACTAAAATTTTAGCCTGTGCTATAGCAATACTGGGCTGTATTTTAACGTCGGGACTGCTAGACTCTAAAGCCAGTATTTCTATACAGGGAATTTTGTTCGGATTAGGCTCAGGCTTTTGCTACGCACTTTACAGTATTTTTACCCTTTTTGCAATAAAACGGGGCTATAACGCATTAACCATTATTTTGTATTCGTTTTTGTTTGCTGCACTCTCCAGTATGCCGTTTGCAAGTTTAAGCAGCACACTTCCCGTTATCTTTTCAAACAAAGAGCCTCTGCTTTACACTATAGGTATGGGCTTGGTAACGGCGGTTATCCCCTATTTTCTTTATACAACGGCGCTTGATAACATAGAGGCTAGCAAGGCTTCGATTATAGCATCAATAGAGTTGGTTGTAGCCTCGCTTATCGGATTTTTTATATTCAAGCAGGATTTGAGTTTACTCGCCATTCTCGGCATAATCCTTGTACTTTTAAGTATTGTAATACTAAACGTTAATTTAAAGAAGAGATAAAAAAACTGTTTCGCCATTTAGCGAAACAGTTTTTTATTTAATCACTCGGTTTTCATTCTAAGCATTGAGCCACTTTTAACCTCTCGGTCAAACGGAATTAAAATCTTTTGCATTGGGTGGGGCGCTGAGTCAATTATCTCTCTTTTATCGTTCATAAGCTGTTCGGTGCTAACCTTAAAGGGCACACTACCTGCTTCAAGACAATCAAGCTCGGTTCCTCTTAAAAACTTATTTTTAAGGGTGGCGACTATACAACCGTCCTCATAGCCGTCTACCGTAGCGGCGAGGGCGTATTCCCTTATATATCCTGCATCCTTATAGCTTTGGGCATTTTGAGGTCTTCCAAAATAAAAGCCTGTAGAATAGGTGCGGTGGCTCATTTTGTTAAGCTCATCATTTACCCAATCGGGTAGCTTCCAATCGCCGTCTGCGTTATACAGGCTATCAAGCGCACCTCTATATGCGTTGGTGGTTACCGCCACATAATACTCGGTTTTTGCTCTGCCCTCGATTTTAAGACTTGTTATTCCCGCATCTCGCATTTTATCAAGATAGGGTGCCATACACATATCGTTGGCGTTAAGTATATATGTTCCCTTATTGGTTTCGGTAATATCGAAATACTGACCGGGTCTTGTTTGCTCCATTAGCGAATAACTCCAACGGCAAGGCTGAGCACAGTCACCCTTATTGGCATCTCTGCCTGTCATATAGCTTGAAAGCAGACATCTTGCCGAAAAGGAAACACACATAGCACCGTGAACAAAGGCTTCAAGTTCCAGTTCTTTCGGCGTATTTTTTCTAATGGTTGCTATCTCCTCAAGGGATAATTCACGTGCAAGCACTACACGCTTAGCGCCCATTTTATAAAAGGCATTAGCAGAGGCGGAATTCACAATACCCGACTGCACCGAAATATGCAGTTCACAGTTTGGCGCATATTCCTTTATCGCCTCCATTGTGCCTATATCCGAAGCGATAATTGCATCGGCACCAATTTCATTTAAATATTTAAGAAAATCGGGTATGCGGCTAAACTCATCATCATGTGGTAGTATATTACAGGTTATGTGCACCTTAACACCGTGTGAGTGAGCGTATTCTATACCCTCTTTAAGCGCTTCTCTTGAAAAGTTAGCAGAGGCTGTTCGCATACCGAATTCTTCACCCGCAAGATACACCGCATCAGCACCGAAATCAACGGCTGTTTTAAGCCTTATAAGGTCGCCTGCAGGACACAGCAATTCTATTTTTTGGTTATTCATAGTTTAAGACCCCAAAGTTGAATAAACCCAGTTGCCTGTTCTCTTTAATTCGGCTACGGTCTTGTTATGACCTGAAAGGGTTTCGTTATAATAAAATTTCATTGATTTATCGGTTACGAAATATACCGCCTTACAGCTTCTGTCGGGCTCTATTGCCGCCTTAATACAATCAATGCTAGGCGCACAAAGAGGACCTACAGGTATGCCCTCGGATTTATAGGTGTTATACTTTCC
>JAZLAD010000074.1:0-5902 GCA_045613005.1 Acutalibacteraceae bacterium
CCGCCTTTAAATCGGGATAGTTATAAATCTCGCCGTTGAACACGAGCACTAAGCTGCCGTCCTCATTAAACATAGGCTGGTCGCCGTCTTCAAGACCTATAATGCTAAGTCTTCTAAAGCCTAATGCTATATTTTGGTCGAAAAATTTACCGTCCGAATCAGGACCTCTGTGAACTATACGGTTCATCATTTTTTCGAGCACCGTACCGTTATCCGATATTTTGTTTGTAAAGCCTACAAATCCGCACATATACTTTAATAACTCCTTTTAGAGTGTTTTTTACAAATGTTTTCAGTTCAAAAATATATTATACACTATTTATTTCCATTTGTCTTTACTTTTTTTAAAATTATTCGGGAAATTATTCCTACTACAAGTCCGCTAAAGATACCGCTTACGATTAAGACGGGCAGATAGTAAAGTGAGCCTACTCCCATCACGCACACCGCTACCGCCATTTGAGTAAGGTTATGTATCACGGCAGCAATAGTGCTTATACCGATCAGCGAAAAAACCCTGAGCCTTCTGAGAATACAAACCGAGCCTAGCGACACAACGCCCGCAATAAGTGAAAAGGAAAGGCTAACAACCGAGCCGAAAAGCAGACCCGACAGAAAAATCCTTACGGTATTTACTAAAAAAGCACCCTTTATATCCATTTTTGCGGCAAGGATTAAACAGACTGTATTGGCAAGTCCTATTTTTACACCCGGCGCTATAAAGGTAAGCGGCACTAAACTTTCAACATATCCTAACACCAGACAAACCGCAGACAAAATAGCATAAAGACAAACGCGCTTTATTTGGTTTCTATTATGACCTTGTTTGGCAGACATATTATGCTTTCTCCCGACCTTTTTATTTTCTTATGCTTTACGCAGATTTGGTTTTTACAGTTAGACTCTTGCATAAAAACCTCGCCGTTTTTGATTACAACCACGTTATTTTGAAGCTGTATCCTGTTATCCTCACTTATTTTTCCCTCATAGACTATCTTATTGTTTTCGCTCACGACAACTTTAACCGAAGGCGCCGAAAAAAGATTTATTGCAAAAAAAGACACGGCGGCTACTACTCCTAGCAGACCGATTACTATAAAATCCCACTTTTTCATACGGCACCCCCTATTTTTCCGCTTTAAATTCTATTGTAACACATCTTTACAAAAAAAGAAAGACAATGTATAATATATATTATGAAAAAATTTATTTCTCTTAGCGTAGCCACCGCAATTTTACTTTTAATCAGTGGTTGCGCTAATAACGACTCTCGGCTTGACACCCGCTTTATTTTTGATACGGTTGTAAAGCTTGATATTGAATGTGATGAAGAAACCCTTCTTGAAGCCTTCGCTCTTTGCGAAAAATACGATAAGCTCTTTTCTAAAACCAACCCCGACAGTGAGCTTTACCGTATAAATAATTCAAAGGGCTTTGTTTCGTGCGACGAGGAGCTTTTACAGCTAATTGAGCGAGGTCTTTATTTTTCAAAACTTTCAAATGGCGAGTTTGATATAACAATATCCCCCGTCTCAAGCCTTTGGAATTTCGAGGGCACCACGCTCCCCGATAGAGACGAAATAGCCGAGGCGCTTAAAAACGTTGACTATGAAGCTGTTGAAATTAAGGACAAAAAAATAAATCTTAACGGCAAAAAGATAGATTTAGGCGGTATTGCAAAGGGATATATTGCAGATAAATTACAGGAATTTTTCCTAAAAAACGGCGTTAAAAACGGCATTATAAACCTTGGCGGCAACCTATACACCTTTGGAGAGAAAACTACCCTAGGTATCGCAAATCCCAATAATCCTGACGAGGCTGTTTTAAGGCTTGAGGCTAAGGATTTAAGCCTTGTAACCGCAGGTACCTATCAGCGAAATATGACGGTAGAGGGCAAAACCTACCACCATATTTTAGACACTAAAACAGGCTTTTCTGCAGATAGTGACATTGTAAGCGCCACCGTAATAGGCAAATCCTCTCTTGACTGTGACGCGCTTTCCACCATTTGTATTTTGCTGGGTGAAGAAAAAGCAATAGAGCTTATAAACACTCAAAAGGATACCGAAGCCGTTTTAATTTTAAGGGACGGCAGCATTCTTTACACCGACGGAATTTATCTTGAAGCCGACCAAATATTATTTAAAAATTAAATTGTTCTTTATTTATTAACAAATTTAGTGTATAATCTTAATAATTACTTTTTTGTGAGGTCAAATTATGGGACTTATTAAAGCAATTTTCGGAAACTACAGTGAGCGCGAAATAAAGCGCATAGTTCCGCTAAAGGATAAAGTATTAGAATTAGAAGAGGAGTACCGCGCACTTTCGGACGAACAGCTAAAGGCTAAGACCGAGGAGTTCAAAAACCGACTCGAATGCGGTGAAACACTCGACGATATTTTGCCCGAGGCATTCGCCGCTTGTAGAGAAGCGGGTGACCGTGTACTTGGTATGCGCCACTTCCCCGTTCAGATTTTAGGCGGTATTGTTTTGCATCAGGGCAGAATAAGTGAAATGAAAACAGGTGAAGGTAAAACGCTTGTTGCTACACTTCCTGCCTACCTTAACGCACTTACAGGCAAGGGCGTTCATATTGTAACGGTAAACGATTACCTTGCTAAGCGTGACTCTGAGTGGATGGGCAAGCTGTATCGTTTTATGGGACTTTCAGTGGGACTTATCATTCACGGAATGGATAAGGACCAAAAGCGCGCCGCGTACAACGCAGATATCACCTACTGCACCAATAACGAGCTAGGCTTTGATTACCTTAGAGATAATATGGTAATCTACAAGCAGGATAAGGTACAAAGAGAGCATAACTTTGCTATCGTGGACGAGGTTGACTCCATTTTGATAGACGAGGCAAGAACACCTCTTATCATTTCGGGTCAGGGTTCTAAGTCTACCGAGCTTTACACCAGAGCTAACCGCTTTGCACTATCTCTTAAAATGGTTAAGGTTAAGGAAATGGACGATAAAAAGAGTGACGAGGTTACCAATTACGACGGTGACTACGTTGTAGACGAAAAGGCAAGAACCGCCACCCTTACCCCTTCAGGCGTTGCAAAGGCAGAGCGTTATTTTGATATTGAAAACCTAAACGATGCTGAAAATATCGAAATTTCACACCACGTAAATCAGGCTATCCGCGCCCACGGTATAATGAAGCGTGACGTTGACTACGTTGTTAAAGACGGTGAGGTTATAATAGTTGACGAATTTACAGGCCATCTTATGTTCGGACGCCGTTATAACGAGGGTCTTCATCAGGCAATTGAAGCTAAAGAGGGCGTAAAGGTAGAAAGAGAATCAAAAACACTGGCTACCATTACCTTCCATAACTTCTTCCGCCTTTACAACAAGCTTTCGGGTATGACCGGTACTGCGCTTACTGAAGAAGCAGAATTTCAGCAGATCTATAAGCTTGACGTTATCGAAATTCCTACAAACAAGCCAATAGCACGTATCGACGAAAACGACGTGATTTACAAGACCGAAAGGGCAAAATTCGGTGCGATCATCAAAAAGATTGCCGAATGTAACGCTAACGGTCCGCCTGTGCTTGTTGGTACCGTAACCATCGAAAAATCAGAGCTTCTATCCTCGATTTTAAAGAAGTGCGGCATAAAGCACAACGTACTCAATGCTAAGCACCACGAAAAAGAGGCTGAAATTATAGCGCAAGCAGGTAAATTCGGTGCCGTTACAATTGCTACCAATATGGCGGGACGCGGTACCGATATTATGCTCGGCGGTAACGCAGAATATCTTGCAAAATCGGCACTCCGCCACGACGGTCTCAGCGAGGAAATGATACTTGAAGCTACAGGCTTTGGTGAAACCGATGATCAAAATATTATCGAAGCCAGAGCTAAATTTAAAGAATATTACGAGCAGTTCAAAGCCGAAATAGCCCCTGAGGCTGCCAAGGTAAGAGAAGCGGGCGGCTTATGTATTTTAGGTACCGAGCGCCACGATTCAAGACGAATTGACAATCAGCTTCGCGGACGTGCAGGTCGTCAGGGCGACCCTGGTAACACTAAGTTCTACCTATCTTTAGAGGACGACCTTATGCGTCTTTACGGCGGCGAGCGTCTTACAATGCTTATGGACACTCTCAAGGTTGACGAGGATACCCCGATTGAAGCCTCAATGCTTTCTAAGAGTATAGAAAACGCGCAGAAGCGTAAAGAGGGTATGAACTTTGCCGCAAGAAAGAGCGTTCTCGAATACGATGACGTTATGAATAAGCAAAGAGAACTTATTTACGCTCAGCGAAACAAGGTGCTTGACGGCGAGGATATCAGCGCTACCATCAGAAAGATGATAGACGAAACTATTGAGTCCTACTGCAAAATCTATCTCGGCGCTGAAATTCACGACGATTGGGATATTGACGGCTTTAAGGAATATTTCTCAAGCTGGTTTGATATTTCAGACCTTTTAAACTTCACAATCGACGAGCTGGGCGAAGCAGATTGTGACCAAATAGCCGATAAGATTAAAGAACGCGCACATACTATATGTGACCAACGTGAAGAGGAAATCGGTGCAGAGCCTATGCGAGAGCTTGAGCGTGTAATTCTTCTTCGCAATGTTGATAACAACTGGATGGACCATATTGATAATATGGATCAACTTCGTCAGGGTATAGGTCTTCGTGCATACGGTCAGCATAACCCTGTTATTGCATACCGCAACGAAAGCTACGATATGTTCTCGGCTATGACCGATGCTATAAGAGAACAGACCGCTAAGCTTATAATCTGCGTTAGAGTTCGTAAAGACGAAGAGGTAAAGCGTGAAAAGGTTGCCGAGGAAACCTCCACAGGCGACAAGCCTTTAACCGTAAGAGGCAAGGGTGTTGTAAGTAAAAACGCGCTTTGTCCTTGCGGTAGCGGTAAAAAGTATAAGCGCTGTTGCGGTAAAGACTCCGAGTAAGAGGTGCAAAATATGGCAGTTAAGCTTAATCCAGATAAAGAAATTGTAAAAATTGTAAAAGAGGGCTTAAAGCGTACAGGCGGTTACTGCCCTTGTATAAGGGAGCAATCTGAGGATACTAAATGTATGTGTAAACAGTTTAGAGAGCAGATTAAAGACCCCGATTTCGAAGGCTTTTGCCACTGTATGCTATACTTCAAAGAAAAGGACTAAGAAAAAATGAACGAAATAATTATAACTAAAGATAATTTTCACCAAGAGGTTATAAATTCAGAAAAAACCGTGCTTATGGACTTTTGGGCAACCTGGTGCGGTCCTTGCCGCATGATCGCCCCCATCCTGGAAGAGATCGCCCAGGAGAGGGAAGATATTATTGTAGGAAAGATCAACGTGGACGAAGAGCCGGCGCTGGCAAATCAGTTTAAGATCATGTCCATCCCCACCCTGATCCTGATGGACAAGGGACAGATCGTCAGCCAGTCTGTGGGCGCTGCCCCCAAGAACAAAATTTTGACCATGCTGCCTTGATTTTCTCACGCCTCCCCCACCGGGGAGGCGCTTTTTGTTGTTTTCTTACTTTTTCCGAAAGAATCTGGGGATGCGGTGTTGCCACGGACAAATGTCTGTGCTATAATGACAGCATGATCAAATCGGAGGTGTATCTATGGAGTTTTTCGTCAATCATCCCATTTTGTTTGTGCTGGCGGGCCTGCTGGTGGCTGTGGTTTTGGGACAGTCGGTGTTTTTCCTAGTGAAGGCGCTGAAGCGGGCTAAGGAGCTGGGCATGGACCTGTCCAAAATCAAAAAAACCATGAAAACCGCTGCTGTTTTCACCATTGCGCCGGCGGTCGCCATTGTCATCAGCGTCATCACCCTGAGCAAAAAGCTGGGCCTTCCCCTGCCCTGGCTGCGGCTGAGTGTGGTTGGCTCTATGAGTTATGAGACCATCGCA
>JAZLAD010000075.1:0-2548 GCA_045613005.1 Acutalibacteraceae bacterium
ATATCCTTAAATGTAAAGCGACGTTCATTTTTATCTTTTGAAATATGTAAAATTGCTAATTTTTCGGGTTCTCTTTCTGCTAAGGCATCAACTAAATCAAAAGCAAAATTAAAGTTTTCGGTATTTTTGAACTTAATGGACGTAGGCGTTCCATTCTCATTCTTTTCTACGTCTATGTAATTATGCCAAATTCTCTTTTTTGTATCGTGAACGGTTATTTTTTGAGAGGTTATAGTTTCCTTAGTAAGCTCTGGAATAGGCTCACCTGTAGGATTTAAAACTATTGCATAGAAGGTGCAGTTTTCT
Organism: Acutalibacteraceae bacterium; assembly: GCA_045613005.1. Lineage (GTDB taxonomy): Bacteria > Bacillota > Clostridia > Oscillospirales > Acutalibacteraceae > UBA737. The sequence continues at coordinate 307 of JAZLAD010000075.1, forward strand.
CCACCTACCGCTATCATACCGTGTGGGGTTGAGCTGTTGTAATAAATACTATCTCCAGGTCCTAAAACCTCCTTATGGTCGCCAATCTGCACCATAAGATGACCCTTAATCACAAGGTCACATTCCTGACCTGAGTGGGTTGTAAGTTCGATATCACGATTTTGCGCTGCCTCATCATAAACGCTTTCAACGTATAAAGGCTCGGCAATTCTGTTTTTAAAAGAAGATGCCAGGTTGTAATAGGTCATACCGTGCGCCTTTTCAATGCGCTGACCCTCACCGCTTCTTGTAACTATAAAAGATTTGAGCGTAGGGCTTTTACCTTCAATAATATCGGTAACATCGACCTTAAAGACTTGAGCACAACGGTAGATAAATGCGAAATTAAGGTCACTTTGTCCGTTTTCGCAGGCAATATATTCCTCAACCGAAACAGATGTTTTTTGTGCCATTTTTTCGGCAGTTAAGCCCTCAATTTCTCTGAGTTCCTTAATTCTGCCGGCGATTTCGCCAAGCTTTAAATCAAGTCCTGTAATTTGTTGCATAAGTTTCTTTCTCCTTAGCCAAAGCTTTTTATCGGGGTGAAACAAAAACGGCTCGCCCCAAAGTTGTAACTTTGAGACGAGCGTCAAATCTCTAGACAACCCGCGGTACCACTCAAATTGCAGTTTACACTGCCACTCTTGGAATCAAACAATTCCTATGCCTTTACGCAGCAATCACGGAGAGGTTCTACTCGTATTACACTTTCTTCCTCTCGGCTCAGAAGCTACAAACGAAAGCCTTTTGTTGATGACTTGCACCCACCGTCATTTCTCTAAAACAAATCAAGCCTTCGACCTCTTCGTCAATGCCTTTATTAATGAATAAATTTTACCACAACTAAGGTATTTTGTCAATATATTTTTAATTGTTAATTTTTAGAGCTTATTACGTTGTATTTTGCCGCTTATTGTTTTTGGCAGTTCGTCCTTAAACACTATTACTCTTGGGTACTTGTAAGGTGCGGTATGTGTTTTAACGTATTCTTGAATTTCCTTCTTCAATTCTTCTGTACCTTCAGTGCCCTTTGTAAGAACTATACTTGCCTTTACAACCTGACCTCTGATTTCGTCAGGAACAGCCGAAACACCGCATTCTACAACGTACGGTAATTCCATTATAACGCTTTCAATCTCAAACGGTCCTATACGGTAACCCGAAGACTTAATTACGTCGTCTATACGGCTTACATACCAGAAGTAACCATCCTCATCGCGCCAAGCGGTATCGCCTGTGTGATACATACCGTCATACCAAGCTTCGTTGGTTTTTGTCTCGTCAAGATAATACTCTTTAAACAAACCGCAAGGAATTTCTTTATCGGTGTGGATAACGATTTCTCCAACCTCACCGTCAGCAACGGAATTTCCGTCAGGGTCAACTATATCAATGTCAAATTGAGGTGAAGCTTTACCCATAGCACCAATTTTAGGCGTTGTGCCGTAAAGATTGGCAATAGCTAGAGTTGTTTCGGTTTGACCAAAACCCTCCATTATCTCAAGACCGGTTGCGGCTTTAAATTGCTTAAATACTTCAGGATTTAGCGCCTCGCCCGCTGTAGTCATATGGTGAATTGAGGAAAGGTCAAACTTTGAAAGGTCTCCTCTTATTAACATTCTAAGCATTGTAGGCGGTGCGCAGAATGTGGTTATGTTATACTTTGCAAACATCGGAAGTATATCGTTTTCATCAAAACGGTCAAAGTCGTAAACGAATACCGCACCCTCGCACAGCCACTGACCGTAAAGCTTACCCCAAAGCGATTTGCCCCAGCCCGTATCTGAAATGGTAAGGTGTAAGCCGTCTCTCTCGCAGCAATGCCAATATTTAGCGGTTACAAAGTGTCCTAACGCGTAGGTGTGCTTGTGTGCCGCCATCTTAGGATTTCCTGTAGTACCCGAGGTAAAGAACATAAGTGCGGTTTCATCGCCTGCAGAAGCGTTTTCAGGACGGTCATACTTTCCTGAGAAAAGCTTATATTCACTATCAAAATCGTGCCAACCATCTCTGTCTCCGCCAACCATAATAAGCTGTTCTACCTGAGGACATTTTTTAGCCGCGTTCTCAGCAATTTGCGCTGTATCACCGTCAGCAGTACAAACTATCGCTTTAACTCCTGCCGAATTATAACGGTATTCAAAATCGTGTTCTTTTAGCTGATTAGTTGCAGGAATAGCAACTGCTCCAATTTTATGAAGTG
>JAZLAD010000076.1:0-5380 GCA_045613005.1 Acutalibacteraceae bacterium
CTTGCATGTGTTAGGCACGCCGCCAGCGTTCGTCCTGAGCCAGGATCAAACTCTCTAAAAAATTATATCTCAACACTTAAAGTGTTAAAATCTTCTAGATAAGCTTATAGCTCATTTGCGGAACGACACATAGGTCGTTCCCTACATCATCATTGCTGACGTGTTTTTTGTCCTTGATTTCTAAATTTCTTTAAGAATCGTCGGGTCCTTATCTTTGTCGTTGTTTAATTTTCAAGGTCCGCCAAGAGCTCAAAACTCGCTGTTTTTCGCTCTCTTTTTGCGCCCCTCGTTTAGAGCGCCTGATTATAATACCACAACCATTCCCTTTTGTCAACACTTTTTTTAAACTTTTTTAAACTTTTTTTATTGTGTAATTTGTGCACAATATATTGTGGAATGTGTGGATATATAACAACTATTTTTCACAGCGTTCGGTCGCGTTTTCGGTAGTTTCGGAAATTATATAGCGAGGTCTCTGTTTTGTCTCAAGATAAATTTTGCCAACATACTCGCCGATTATACCTAAACTTATAAGCTGAATACCGCCTAAAAAGCATATTATGCTGACCGTAGAAGACCAGCCTGCAACCGAATTTCCCATCAAGGAAGTGATAACCGACCACACTATTCCCACGATGCTTATAAGTGCCACAACAAAACCAAAAGCGGTTATAAAACGAATAGGCTTTACCGAAAGGCTTGTTATTCCGTTTATAGCCAGTGACAGCATCTTGCCGAATGGGTAGTGACTTTTACCTGCCATTCTTACGTTGCGCTCATACTCTACACAGGTACTTTTAAAGCCAACCAGCGGAATCATACCGCGAAGATAGATATTAACCTCTTTATATTCTGAAAGTGCTTTTAAAACTTTGTTAGATAAAAGACGGTAATCGGCGTGGTTGTAAACCGTTTCAGCACCCATTTTATTAATGAGCTTATAAAACGTCTGGGCGGTGGTGCGTTTAAAGAAGCTATCTTTTTTGCGGCTTTTTCTGACGCCGTATACAACGTCGGCACCTAAGAGGTATTCGTTAACCATTTGGTCCATAGCATTTATATCGTCCTGACCGTCACAATCTATAGATATGGTTATATCGCACTTATCCATAGCATACATAAGACCGGCTAAAAGTGCGTTTTGGTGACCTTTGTTTCGGCTAAGCGATATACCGATAAAATGCTCATCTTTTTTTGCAAGATCGCTTATAATACTCCAGGTATCATCGGCACTGCCGTCGTTAACAAAAAGAACTTTACTGTTCTGGCTAATCTTTTGCTTGTCTGCTAGGTCTACTAGCTTATTCAGGAAGACGGGCGCCATAACCGGCAAAACTTCCTGTTCGTTGTAACAAGGTATTACAATATAAAGTATAAGCTTCATGGTTTCCCCTCTTTTCTTGGAAACACATTATACACTAACATTTATCGGTTTGTCAATCTCTTAAAGTGTAGCGAAGTTTTAAGAGTATCTTTTTTTCGATTCTTGATACCTGCACCTGAGACATCAAAAGGCGCTTTGCCGTTTCGCTTTGGGTAAGTCCATTATAATACCTATATATAATGAGTCTTCTTTCTTGCTCGTTAAGGGTTGAAAACGCGGTGTCTAATAATATTTTGTTATTGAGTTCTTCTCCTGTGTCTTCAGCTATATCAAGCTGAGTTTCTTCCTCATCGTTACTGACGGTTAACGATACCGTTTCTCTACAAGCACAAACCGCTTCGACCACCTCGTTATAATCAGCGTCTAAAAACTGAGATATTTCAAAAAGCGTGGGCTCTCTCCCTATTTTATTTTCAAGCTCTACCGAGGCTTTTGTTATTTTCAAATTCAGTTCTCTTAAATGCCTTGAAACCTTTATACTGCCGCCGTCTCTGAAAAGTCTTTTAAGCTCACCGAGTATTACAGGTACGGCATAGGTCGAAAACATAAGTCCTCTGGTACTGTCAAACCCATCAGCAGCCTTTATAAGACCTATACAGCCCGACTGAAACAAATCGTCGTACTCTATTCCCTTGCCCGTAAACCTTTTACAAAGACTGTGCACAAGCTTCAGATTTTCGGTTATAAGGCTCTCTCTATTTTTAGTTTCTAGCATTTGCAGTATATTTAGGGGAAATTTTTTTAATAAGTGTTACACAGGTGCCTTTTCCCTTTTTAGACGTAACGCGTATACCGTCGCTAAAGCTTTCCATAACAGCAAATCCTAATCCCGCACGTTCACCGCCAACTGTAGTAAACAGGGGTTGCATAGCTAGTTTTACGTCCTCTATTCCGCATCCCTTATCACGTATTTTAATTTTTATAGTATTATTTTCAAGAATTTCTCCGCTTATGTAAATTTTGCCTATGGTATCCTTATAGGCGTGTACTATGCAGTTTGTAACCGCTTCGGATACAGCCGTTTTTATATCGTGTATTTCTTCTATGGTGGGGTCAAGCTCTGCCGCGAAGGCAGAGACGGCAGCCCTCGCAAAGCCCTCGTTTACAGAACGTGAATAAAAATTCAAATTAAACTTGTTTTTGCTTTCCATATTTTAATCCTCCTCTTGATCGAGCCTTTCGAGCGTCATAAGTCGCTCTATTCCCGAAAGGCGCATAACCTTATATATTTGCGGCGAAACACCTGTAACCTTTACCTTAGCACCCCGCTTTGTTAGGTTACGGTATCTGCCGAGAACAAGACCTATACCCGAACTATCCATAAAACTAATTTTTTCGAAATCGAGAACTAACAGACTCGGCATATTAAGCTCTGCCGAGTTATCTATCTGCTCCCTTATAGCCGCGGCGGTGTGGTGGTCAAGTTCACCCATAAGTCTTGCTGTTACCGTTTCGCCTTTAACCTCTATTTCTACCGACATTTTTATCACCTCTTGCAAATAATAAAAGGACAAGCCTTATAAATATAATACAGGCTTGTCCTTAATTTTTTTGTTATATTCGGTTGTAAAAATTTGTTTTTATTTGAAATTTTCGGGCAATAGCTCGCGCACGGCAGAAGCAAGATACAAAGAGCCAAATACAAAAACTGTATTTTTAGTGTCTTTAGCAACCTTTAGCGCCGACTCTACCGAAGCTAACACCTTCACTTTTCCGCAATATTTCCGTACTAGTTGTGATAGCTCTTCTCCCGACATAGTGCGCGGATTAAAGGGCACTGTAACACATAGCACCTCGTCACACAAGGGAATTACTGTTTTAAGGAAATTCTCACAATCCTTATCCTTTAACATCCCCACTATCGCGGTTATTTTTCCCGCGTAGGCACTCATAGCATCTTTAAGAACGTTGGCACCATCAGGATTATGTGCGCCGTCTATAATAAGGAGTGGGTTTTTATTTGCAAGTTCCAGTCTTGCAGGGAAAGTGGTTTTTCTAAGTCCTTCAAAAATTGCGGTGTCGCTAACCTCAAATTCTATATTTTTTAAAGTTTCAATGGCGGTTACAGCGTTTAAAATCTGATGCTTACCGCCGAGATTTACCTCATATTTTTCGCCCTTATATATAAATGTGTTTGAAAAAACGTCACTTTTTATTATTTCTAGGCAGTTTAAGTCGGGTGTGACGAACTCTTTTGAGGAATTTTCTATAATCTCTGCAACCGATTTTTCCTGCAACGGAAACATAACGGTTTTTCTGCCTATTATTCCGCATTTTTCTTTTGCAATCTTTTCTATAGTGTCGCCTAAAACGGCGGTGTGGTCAAGACCGATTTTGGTTATAACCGAAACGTTGTTATTTGTTTTAGGTAGAGTGTTTGTAGCATCAAGTCTGCCGCCAAGTCCCGTTTCGATAACCGCTATATCGCAGTTTTGCTCTGCAAAATACAAAAACCCTACAGCCGTTACAAATTCGAATTCGGTAAGCGAAAGCTCTAAATCGGCAACCTTTTTTGTAAGACGACAAAGAGATTCTTTATCTATAAACTCATTATTAATTTGTATACGCTCTCTGAAATCTATTATATAAGGAGAGATGAAAAGTCCTGTTTTAAAGCCTTGCTCCTTTAAAACCGAGGCGCACATTGCGGCAGTAGAGCCCTTTCCGTTAGTACCCGCGATATGAATAGCAGAAAATTTTTCTTGCGGATTTCCCAACAGCTCTAGTGCTTTGGTTATTCTTTGGAGTGTAGGCTCTAACGAAAAATTACTTTTGCTTCTTATTATTTTTAGTGCTTGTTCGTAATTCATTTTTTCACCAAATTTTTCTTGTTATAAACTTTTAAATATAACATAGACTACTTTTGGACAAACCAAAGCTTTGTCCTTAGTAAAAGGAAATTTTAAACTGATACGTGTAGACTTCGTATGCAGAAACTTTTCCTTTTACTGATTTTTAACGGACTCGTCAATAAGGCGAGTCCGTTAGGGTAAATTACATATTTTTAAGTTCGTTTATGCTTTCTTCAATCATTTTGATTTTATCGGTAGCCTTGTTAAAGCCTGTCTTTTGTTGCTCAACAACAGCCGCCGGAGCCTTTGCCATAAAGCCCTGATTGTTAAGCTTCTTTTCAAAGAACTCTTTATCCTCTATAGCTTTTTTGAGCTCTTTGTTTAGTCTTTCAAGTTCGGCTGTAATGTCGAGAAGCTCTTTCATCGGCATATAAACTGTAGCGGTATCGGTAACGACTCTAACAGCGCCCTCAAAATCGAAACTATCGCCGACAGTAACTTCAGATGCGTATGCTAAACGGCAGATATAAGCTTTACCTGCATTGAAGGTGTCCTGTGACTTGGTAGCAATAAATACCGTAGCCTTCTTAGACGGAGGAACGTTCATCTCGGCTCTTCTGTTACGAACAGCCTTAATTACTGCCATTATCTTTTCAAACTCGATTTCCTCAGCGGTGAAATTAAGTTCTTCTTTGAATTTTGGCCAATCGCAAACCATAAGTGCCTCGCCGCTGTGTGGGAGTGCCTGCCAGATTTCTTCGGTTATAAACGGCATAAACGGATGAAGCAGAGTGATGCTTCCGCCGAATACGTATAATAATACGCTTCTTGCAGTGTTTTTAGCCGTTTCGTCTTCACCGTTTAATCTTGCCTTTGAGATTTCGATATACCAATCGCAGAAAACGTCCCAAATAAAGTCGTAAAGTTTCTGAACAGCAAGACCTAATTCGAAATTATCAAGATTATCGGTTACCTCTTTGCAAAGTGAGTTAAACTTAGATAAAATCCATTTATCCTCAAGCGCCAGATTGTTAGTGTCAAGCTTAATTTCATCGTCGTTTTCAAGATTCATAAGAATAAATCTTGCAGCATTCCAAAGCTTGTTAGCAAAGTTTCGGCTTGACTCAACACGCTCAGGAATATATCTCATATCGTTACCGGGACTGTTACCTGTAGCAAGTGAAAATCTGAGTGCATCGGCACC
>JAZLAD010000077.1:0-2437 GCA_045613005.1 Acutalibacteraceae bacterium
CCTCAAACAGTTTTGCTCTACGGAGTAACAGGTAGCGGAAAAACACAGGTGTTTTTAAAGACGGTTGATGACGCGATCGATGCTAATAAGGGCGTTGTTATTATGGTGCCTGAAATAGCACTTACGCCCCAAATTATAAAGCTTTTTAGTTCGAGATACGGTGATAAGATTGCTGTTTTCCACAGCGCTATGTCTTTGGGACAGCGTATGGACGAATACAAGCGCATAAAGCAAGGTAAGGCGCTGATTGCCATTGGCACTCGCAGTGCAGTCTTTGCTCCGTTTGATAATTTAGGACTAATTATTATTGACGAGGAGCAAGAGCATACCTACAAATCCGAAAAATCACCTCGTTTTCACGCAAGAGAGGTTGCAAAATTCAGAGCTGCATACCATAAATGTACCTTATGTCTCGCTTCTGCTACTCCATCAATGGAAAGCTATAGTCAAGCACTTAGCGGTAAATATACGCTTTTAACTCTAAGCGAGCGTTATGGTGACGCTAAACTCCCCGATGTGACCCTTGTTGATATGCGAAAGGAAATTGCGAACGGCAATTCTTCAAGTATCAGTTCGGTGCTGGCTGAGGCAATCGAAAACGAGCTTGAAAACAAAAAACAGGTAGTACTGCTTCTTAACCGCCGAGGACATAATACATATATATCCTGTCCAAAATGCGGCTGGGTCGCAAATTGCCACAACTGCAGTATAAGTCTTACCTATCACTCCGCTAATAAACGGCTTATGTGTCATTATTGCGGTCATTCCGAGCCTATACCCACAAAATGTCCAGAGTGCGAAGGTGAGCATATTGTTTTCCTAGGTGCCGGCACACAAAAACTAGAAGAGGAACTGAATTTGCTTTTTCCAAAAGCACGGGTACTTCGTCTAGATGCCGACAGCACAATGACCAAGGACGCTTTTTCTACAAAACTTACCGATTTTGCCGAGGGTAAATACGATATTTTACTCGGTACTCAAATGGTAGCTAAGGGTCTTGACTTTCCGAAGGTATCACTAGTAGGAGTAATCGGTGCTGACAGGGCGCTTTATACTGACGATTATAGAGGCTACGAGAGAAGTTTTTCTATCATTACTCAGGTTGTAGGCAGAGCGGGTAGAGCAGGGGGAGAAAGCAGAGCTATTATCCAGACTACCGACCCTGAAAACACAGTAATATCTCTTGCTAAAGCTCAGGATTATGATGCTTTTTATAAGCAAGAAATACTCACAAGAAAGCTAATGACCTATCCGCCGTTTTGCGATATTTGTATGGTAGCGGTAACTTCGGTCGACTCTACACTTGCAAACAATACGATAAATCAGGTGTTTAAAAACATTAAAGAAGCAATAAACGGTGATTATACCGACGTTAAATTGATAATACTCGGACCATCTTTGGCATCTGTTTCGAAGGTCAACAATCGTTACAGATATAAAATGATTATAAAATGCAAGAATAATAAAAGGTTCAGAGATCTTTTAAAAAAATCTATTGAGATAAATCAAAGAGGTGACGTATCAATTTTTGTTGATATGAACCCTGAAAATATTTTGTAAATTCTAAGGAGAATTAAAATGGCGATCAGAAATATTGTTAAAATCGGCGACGATGTTTTAAGAAAAACGTGCAGAACACAATTAACCTTTGATGAGCGACTGCACCAAATTCTTGACGATATGGCTGAAACTATGTATAAGGCCGATGGCGTAGGACTTGCCGCACCTCAGGTGGGAATTCTAAGGAGATATTGTGTAATCGACGTGGGTGACGGTATAATCGAACTTATTAACCCTGTTATTACCGAAACATCAGGCTCACAGACAGGTGAGGAAGGCTGCCTTTCAATTCCTAATAACCACGCAACCGTTACAAGACCTATGAAGGTTTCTGTTCGTGCTCAGAATAGATACGGTGAAAATATTACCGTTACAGGCGAGGGACTGCTCGCTCGCGCACTTTGTCACGAAATAGACCATCTTGACGGTGTGCTTTATATAGATTACAAAAAATAAGAGGTAATAATTTATGCGTATGGTTTTTATGGGCACACCCGATTATTCGGTTAAAACCCTCAAAACACTTTATGATAAAGGCCATGAGATAGTAGGCGTATTTGCACAGCCTGATAAGCCTGTTGGCAGAAAGCAAATTTTAACTCCGCCGCCTGTAAAGGTTTTGGCAGAAGAATTAAATATCCCTGTTTTTCAGCCTGTTACTTTGAGAAACGGTGAGGCTTTAGAAATTATTAAACAGCTTAATCCCGAAATTATCGTTGTAGTAGCATACGGCAAGATTTTGCCTAAGGAAATTTTAGAATTTTCAAAGTATGGCTGTGTTAACGGTCACGCCTCATTACTTCCAAAATACAGAGGCGCTTCTCCTATACAGTGGTGTATAGTTTGCGGTGAAAAGCAAACGGGCATTACTATAATG
>JAZLAD010000078.1:0-3421 GCA_045613005.1 Acutalibacteraceae bacterium
CAAATGCATATCCTTGGTTTGATATGAATAAGCTATTCCTTGCAAACGGACTTGAAATAGGTGAAAAGCCTACTAAAATGCAGGTAGAAACTCCGCTTATAGTTTACGATGACGCATATACCAGAATTGAGGCAGAGAACACCGAATACGCTACTTGGAATATCTATAATAAATCAGAAAAAGGCGGTAGCGGTACAGTTGTAGGCGGTGTTACAAAAGGAAATATAAAGCAAACCTATGAGGGTTTGGGTAATTATCTTGATAAGAAGACAACGCCTTACATTCAGTACATTGTTGAAGCTCCTGAGGATGGAGAATATGTTATTGTGCCCGCTTACTTAGCAAATACAAACGGTAACAAGGATAAGCTTGAAAAGCCCTTTGCTACTGTTATTGTAAACGGTGATAAAACCTATAAGGCACAGTTTACGACTGATTGGAATACAGTCTGCAACGCTACACTCAGTGTCGAGCTTAAAAAGGGTGTTAATGTAATACGAGTAACTACTATTACACCTGACCAGAATGCTTTTACAGCTTCTACCTGGATAAATCAGGATTATATTCTTTTGGATTCTAACCTTACACCTGTTAAAAACAGCGAAGCTGCAATTGTTAATTTTACTGATGATAAGATAACACATAATATTTATACCGTTAAGGACGATAAAAACGGTCTGCGTCTTGGCGGACTTTCGAGTAATTATCTTGGCGACGGTAAGCTTTATACTAATACCATATCTAATGTAGATTTAACAAGAGTACCCTATGCCGCATTTAAGGTAACCGCTCTAAAAGATGGTTATTATGATATGACCTTTAATGTTACCTCAAAGGCAACCGACGGCAGAACTCAATGCGTGACATTGTTTGCTGACGGTGAGACAAAGGCACTTAAATTCAGAGCTGTTGGTACTTCAAAGTTAGATGCATCACTCTATTTAACCTCGGGCGAGCATATTATAGTTGCAACTCCGCCTATGCCTGAAAGTGCCGACTCGGCAACAGGTGTTGACGGTGATGATTTCCCGTGGTTTGATTATTGTACTTTGGAATTAGGTACAGGTCTTGCAATGGGCGAAGCTCCCACAGAGGAAGAGGTTTTATGCGAATTTAAAATCATAAATATTGCTGATGAAAATAAGGTGCTTATCAACAAATTTACCGATAACGGTGATACCTTAGGAAACGCTGTGCTTGGCGATATGCGTTGGGACAGAGTATCTGTTGAATCACTTACAACCTATAATTTTGACAGAATTCCTTATGCGGCTTTAAGGATTAATGCAGCAGAAGACGGCGAGTATACCGTTAAGCTTTCTGTTAATGTAAATCCAAATGCTACCTCAAATAATATTGCAGTTGTGGTTGATGGTAAAGAGAATTATGCTGCTCCTATTATCGGTAAAGAAGCTTCGGCTAAAATTAAGCTTATTAAGGGCGAGCATATTATCGTATTTACTTCTTCAATGCCGCTTACATCGGCTGAGGCTATGGAATTGAAGCGCGACGATGCAAATGCATATCCTTGGTTTGATATGAATAAGCTATTCCTTGCAAACGGACTTGAAATAGGTGAAAAGCCTACTAAAATGCAGGTAGAAACTCCGCTTATAGTTTACGATGACGCATATACCAGAATTGAGGCTGAAAATGCCGATTATGCTGTTTATAAGGGTTATGACGCTAACGGTGAGAAGAATACCTCTGCTTCTGAGGGTGTTGTTGTCGGTGGTGTTAAAAAGTGGATGATCGAACAGTCGTTTGATGACCTTGGGGTTTGGGTAGACGGTAGTAACGGTCATATAGCTTATGTTGAATATGTTGTAGAAGCTCCCGCTGACGGTGAATACGATATTCGAGTAGGCTTAGTGGCAGATGCTTCTAAAAGAGAGGGCGTTCCCAAGCCATACGGCGCTGTAATTGTAAACGAAACTGTATACAAGGCTCAATATAACAATGTCTGGGCAAAATCTGAGGGCGTTAAGCTTACTGTAAAGCTTAACAAGGGTAGAAATATCATCCGTTCTACAGGTCTTACCGATGAACAGGATATTTATAATACAGGTTATTGGATTAATCAGGACTTTATTGATATTGATAAGCGCCTTACACCTGTAAAGCGTTCCTCTGTTACAGTCGAGGCTGAAAAGAGTGAATATACCAATCTTTTAAAAATTCAGGACGGCGAAGCAGACGAAAAGGCATCCGGCGGTAAGGTTTTAGGCGGAGCTAATACAAAACGTCTTGCAGCAACCGAAATGACTCTTGACAAGCTTACAGCGGCAGATATCAGAATTATGCCTTATTTCTCATACACAATTGATGTTCCTGTAGACGGTTATTACACTATGGGTGTATTGTTTGCAGGTGACGGCAGACTTTCAAAAAGTCAGTTTGCGCTTATTGTTGACGATAGGGTTGAAAAAATAAAATACAGCCGTAACGGTAAAGAGACCGCTTTGAATGAGACTACAGGAGTAGTATACCTTACTAAGGGTACACATACTGTAACGGTTACTTCTCCTATCCCTGCAGATAAGAATGAAAAAACGGTATACAGTTACAGATGGATTAATTTTGACTGTATAAAATTCTATGACGGAATTACCGTTTCTAAGGTGCAGAAGGCTCCTACCAATATTCCTGACTTTGTAAAATTCGAGGCAGAGGAATACGGTTTACCTAACCTTACAAGGTATGTTGAAAGTAAAAGCGCTTCAGGTGGACAAATGATAGGCAGCGCCTTTTACGGTAGAACTCAAAGCGCAAATGAAATAAAGCTTAACGGCGTTAATCTTGATACAATGCCGGCAGTTCAGTATACAGTTACCGCAAAAGAGGCAGGGGAGTATACCTTCTTTTTCTCTCAAAACAGCGGTATATCAAAGCCTATAGATACTGTTAAGACTGTTTCTGTAGCAATAGAATGTAACGGAAATGTACAGATATTTACAGGCGAGGTTAAGCCTAATGTTACAACCAGCCGTCTTATTTGCGCAAAGCTTAATTTAAAAGCCGGTGTGAATAATATTATTATTACTCATTCTACACGTGATAGCTATACTACTGAGGGCTACGCTTGGGTTGATTATGACTATATCGAAATTAACAGCGCAGAGGCCGAAAAGCTTACTTTTAGAAAAATCACAGGTATTGTGGAGGCTGAAAAGTCTGAGTATGAAGGATATACTACTGTAGAAAATGCGAGCGCCTCTGGTGGAAAATATTTAGGTAAGGGCACATACGGTCCCGTTGACCTTAATCAAATCACCTACGATAGGTTTAATCCTAAGGATGCCGGTGAAATGCCAAGAGTTATTTATACCGTTAATGCCGTAAAAGAGGGTGACTATGAAATTGCGGTACAGTTCAGCGGCGGTAGTGTTACATATACCTTTGATGAGCTTGTAAAGAAGGG
>JAZLAD010000079.1:0-17867 GCA_045613005.1 Acutalibacteraceae bacterium
TGCAAAAATACATTGACAATTTACCCAATAAGTGCTATTATGTTTATGCAAAATGATAAATTATGCGTTTTGCGTTTTACATATTTAGGTATTTTATTGTGCAGAGAAATGTTTTTTTCATTTCTCTGCGTTTCCTGTTTATTTTTATTTATATCATATATTATATATATTATATTTCAGTATTTAACGCGTCGTGAGGCTTTGCGGCGCTTTAGATAAATATTCAAAAAGGGATTGATAGAAGGTAATGAAAGCTATGTTCCAGAAAAACTCAGCACTTAAAAAATTGGCTTCCATCATACTTGCGCTTATTTTATGCGTAGGTGTGCTTCAGGTCGGCTTGTTTGCAAGTGCGGCTCCTTCGGAAGACGCTGATGTTGAAATCGGTCAAACCGAAACAGAGCCGGAAACCGGTGATAATGGGGTTTCCGATAACTCTGTAGCACTTAACAATAACGGAGAGGAAAAAGACTACAAATATTTCTTGGATGAAAATGAAAAAACATCATTTTCAAATACCGAAATAGTAGTAGGTCCTTCAAATCTTACAGCTTCTGCTGCTACTTCAGAGTTAAAGACTGTTGAGGATAAAGAAGCTTATGTAATGGACCGTAACAATAAATATCTCGAGTATACGTTCGAGGTAAAAGAGGCGGGACTTTATAATATATTCGTTGACTACTGTCCTGTTGAAGACACCGGCAGAACAATACAGATAGGTATTATGATTGATGGCGTTTATCAGTACAAAGAGATTGAAAACGTTATGCTTTCAAGATTTTGGGTTGACGAACAGCTCGAGAGTGGCGAGAAGTACCTAAAGGATCCTGACGGTAACCAGGTTCGTCCTGTACAGGTAGAGGACTTCCATTGGGATGAAGCGTGGATAAAGAGTCTAACAGGTTTATATAATGAGCCTTTGGCTGTTTCGCTTTCCGAGGGCACCCATACAATACGTATTGTAAGACAGCTTGAAGCAGCAGCCTTTTCTCAAATTACCTTTAAGAAATATCAAACACCTGTTTCTTATAAAGATTACATCGAAACAATTGCTGATAAGGCAGAGCATTCAAATGCTGTATACAGGTTGGAAGGCGAAGATGCTTTCGAGAAGAATGACAACAAGCTCGCCGCTACCATAGATGAGGGTAATGCCGGAATGAGTCCTGCATCGCCAACAGTTAACGTTGTTAACTCTTTCGGTAAGGATTACTGGAAAGAAGCGGGTCAGTGGGCTTCATGGAAGGTGCCGGATGATTTTAAAGCAGGAAAATATGTTCTTCGCTTTAGAGCAAAACAGAATGCTAACGTAGGTGTACCTACCTTCCGTGCAGTATACATCAACGGTGTTATTCCTTTCAAAGAGGCTTCCTCGGTTGCTTTTGAGTACAACAACGGTTGGTATATGAGCACAGCAGGTGATAAGGAAGGTAATGCCTTCTTATTCTATCTTGAGCCGGGTGACGTAATAACACTTGAAGCTACAACCGGTGATTTAGCACCTGCTTTGAGTGAGATTAATCAGTCTATTAATATGCTCAACGAAATCTATCAGTCCATTATTATGGTAACAGGTGTTAATCCTGACACTGAGCGTGACTATAACATTCAGCGTGAAATTCCTACACTTCTTGATGACCTTAAGGCTGCAAGAACCGAAATTTCAAAGATTGATAAAATGGTTACCGAGGTTTTAGGCGATAAAAACTCAAAGACATACTTCTTCAGGGAGTTTATTGCTGACCTCGATGAAATGATAGAAAACTATCGTATAATTGTAGAAGAGTTAACCTCTTTCAAGAGTAATATTGACTCATACATAGCTCAGACCTACGATATCAGATCTTTAGCCCTTGAAATTGACTATATCGAAATTGCTTCCTCCGACGTTAAGGAGCCAAAAGCGGGTGTAGGCTTCTGGAAGTCTTTAAAGTTTGAATTCCAGCGTTTTGTTTATTCCTTTGCTGATAAATACGTAGAGGAAGGCGACAAGGGTAAGAAGACATTAACAATCTGGACAACACTCGGTCGTGACCAGGCACAGGCTGTTAAGCGTCTTATAGATGAAGACTTTTCTGCTACCCACGATTACAACATTAAGTTCGTAATTTCTCAAACAGGTCTCGCAGAAGCAATTCTTGCTAACAAGGAACCTGACGTTTCACTTCTTGTTGCACAAGACCTTCCTATAAATTACGCAATCAGAGGTCAGCTTTTAGACCTTAAGCCATATGTTGACCAGTTAAGTGACGAATATATGGCACAGTTCCACGAGGCAGCTTGGACACCGTTTAAATACGACGGCGGTATCTATGCAGTTCCTACAATTCAAGACTTCCCAATGATGTATTACAGAACCGATATACTCAACAAGTTAGGTCTTGAGGTTCCTGAAACTTGGGATGAACTTTATGACGTACTCCGTGAACTCCAGAGAAATAAGTTCTCAATAGGTATTAAAGAGGCAGATTCTGCTACAGCGGGTGTAACCTCAGCACTAGGTATATTCGATATGATGATGTTCCAAAAAGGCGGATCATATTTTAACGAGGATTTAACTCAGGTTAACTTCGAGTGTGCTGAAGGTAAGGAATCCTTTGTTGAACTAGTTAAGTTATATAGAGACTATGGTCTTGATAGAGACTTCGATATTTTAACAAGATTCCGTTCAGGTGAAATGCCAATTATTATCGGCGGTACAGCAACATATCAGTCATTTGCTGCAATTGCTACCGAAATTCAGGGTAGATGGGCTATGACAACCGTTCCTGGTACCAGAAAAGAAGACGGTACTATTGATTACACCGCAGTTTCAACTTCAAACGGCGCTATCATTCTTAAGGCTGCGAAAGAACGTGGCGTTGCAGACGAGGCTTTCGAATTTGTAAAGTGGTGGGCAGATGCCAAAACACAGGAGAAATACGCATACGCTATGGAATCTATTCAGGGTATTGCGGGTAGACCTTCTCTTGCTAACGTAGTGGCATTTGAAAACGTTGGTTGGACCGACGAAGAAAAAGCTATTTTCAATAAACAGCGTGCTTATACCAAAGGCATTGAGCAGATACCTGGTAACTACATTATTCTTCGTCACTTTACTAACGCACTCCGTACTTCGATTGATGACTATGAAGATCCGCTTCGTCAGCTCAATATCCAGTGTAGATTTATAAATGAAGAGCTTATCCGTAAGCGTGCAGAATTCGTAGATAATAACTGAAAGGGGAAAAGTAAATAGTATGAAAACAATTGAGAAAAAAAGAAAACCCCTCAGTTCGAGTGCTCCGTTTTATATAATGGTAATGCCATTTATCATTATATTCTTTATGTTTACTGTTCTTCCTGCAGTGGGCGGTTTGTTAGTAAGCTTTACCGACTTTAATGGTATGTCACTTCCTAATTGGGCAGGACTTCAAAACTACATTCGACTACTCTTTAAGGATCAAACCTTTATTATAGTGCTTAAGAATACTCTTATGCAGGCTATGATAGTAGGTCCTGTAGGTTATATAATGAGCTTCGTTGTTGCTTGGCTTATCAACGAGGTTGACAAAAAGTTCCGTTTGCTTATTATTTTCCTTTTCTACTCACCGTCCTTCAGCGGTACCTTGTATGTGGTTTGGAGATACATATTCGCAAACGACTCTAACGGTCTTATCAACTCCGCCCTAAACCAAATGGGTATTGAACCAATACAGTGGTTATCCGACCCTGACTATGCTATGGCCGTTGTTTTAATCGTTAGTATCTGGAACTCATTCGGTGCAGGCTTCCTATCATTTATCGCGGGTTTACGCGGTCTTGATCGTGCATATTACGAAGCCGCTGCTATTGACGGCCTTCGTAACCGTTGGCAAGAGCTTTACTATGTAACACTTCCTCAGATGGGACCGTCACTTATGTTCGGTGCGGTTCAGGCAATTGGTGGTGCATTTGCTTGCGGCGCTATCAACCAGGCTCTTGCAGGTTATCCTTCAACAAACAATGCAACCGATACAATACTGCTTTATATGACAGAATTTGGCGGAACCCGATTTGAATATGGTTACGCTTCAGCAATGTCGGTATTCTTAATGGCTGCAATGCTTATAATTTACAAACTGTTTACCAAAGTTCTTAAGAGCTTTGGTGCGGACTAAGGAGGTAGAGAAATATGAGTAAGGCTTCAACCCTTCTTAAAAAGATAGGCCTCAGAAAGAAAGATAAGGAAGTAGCACTTTCCCGTTCTTCTTTCGGTACATTCGGAATTTCTTTTACCCTCTTTATAATCAGCTTGTTTATGGCTGTTCCGCTTTTGTACACAATTTTACAGTCTATCAAACCAATAGAAGAGTATTACATTTATCCGCCTAGATTCTTTGTTATGAATCCTAACTTGGATAGCTACCGTGCAATAATTTCTTCAATTGATAGTTTAGGCGTTCCTTTCACAAGATATCTTTTTAACGCTGTGTTCACAACACTTGTTGGTACTTTATCATATCTTTTCTTGGCACTTATTACAGCTTATCCTGTAGCCAAGTCAAAGATAAAGATAGTTGCAATACTTAATGCGTTTCTTGTGTACGCGATGCTTTTCCACAACGATACTATGGCAATGTTAAGATACGTTGTTATGTCAAAGATAGGAATAATCGATACATATTGGGCAGTAATTCTTCCTGGTCTTTCATCTACAATGGGTATTTTCCTTATAGCACAAACTATAAGAGCAAACATTCACGATTCAATACTTGAAGCTGCACGAATAGACGGTGCAGGGGAATTCAAGATATTGTTTACTATAGTAGCCCCAGGTGTTAAAGCAGGTTGGCTAACAGCTCTTATATTTGTTTTCCAGAACTATTGGAATTCAGGTGCTTCAAACGCTATATTCTCTGAAGAATTAAAGCATATCTCAGTTGCGATGCAAACAATTGCTACTTCTGGTATCACAAGAGCTGGTACTGGTATGGCGGTAACACTTATATTAATGATTCCTACGGTAATAATCTTCCTTTGGAATCAGCGTTCCATTATGAATACAATGGCGCATTCAGGTCTTAAGTGAGGTGAGCGAAGTAATGAAAAAGATTTTAAGTATTATTCTTGTAGCTATAACATTATTCTCGCTCTTTACCTGCACGGTATCTGCAGCGGGAAGTGCGTTTGCACCTTATAAGTCATACGAGTATAATGAGTTTGATGAAGCTATTATAGCTCCGGTAGGTTATACATATAAGCAATCGCTAACCGCCGAGGCTTTAGGTCTTGATAAAGCTTTAAAGGGTCCGTCGGATATAGTTGTTTATGACGATCATATTTATATTCTTGATTCCGGTAACGGTCGTATTTTAGAGCTTGATATGGATTACAAATTAATAAAAGAATATAAAGATTTCGTTATTGATCCTAAGTATGCTGACAATGAAAAGATTATTGCACCGGGTGGCAAGATTTCCTTTGGTAATGCCAAAGGTTTCGATATAACACCTGATGGTGAATTTGTAATTGCCGATACTTCCGGTAACCGTATTCTGAGAATTGATAGAGAAGGTGTAGTTAACCTTGTAGTTTTAAGACCTGACGAAGTTCTTAATGATACAGGTGCTGTATTCTCTCCTGAAAAGGTTAGTGTAGATGACAGAGGCAGAATATATGTTATGTCTCAATCTATAACGCTTGGTATTATGGTATTTGCACCAGATGGCGATTTCATAGAGTTCTTTGCAGCCAACGAAGTTCTTTCAACAACACAGGCTTTTATAAAATTTTTAAGAGAACTACTAATGACTAATGAGCAGCTCGATTTGCTAAAAAATGCAACTCCTGTTACCGTTACAAATATGGACTTTTCACCTAACGGCTTTGCTTACACTGTAAACCCATATAGAGATACTACCGTTACCACAGCTGTTCCGGGTCTTGTAAGAAAGCTAAATTATAAGGGCGAGAGCATCACGCAAGAGGATCTTGTGTTTGGTGACCTTATTGCTACCGAAGCAGGTGAGAAGAAGACCACTTTTGCGGATATAGATATCGATGATAATGGTTTCCTTAATATTCTTGATAAGAGCAGAGGCCGTATATTCCAGTATACTGATTCTGGTCAGCTTTTATCGGTATTCGGTGCTAACAGCGACCAGGAAGGTTGCTTTACCGTAGCCTCCGCTATCGAAACCGTCGGTGATCGTATTCTTGTTACCGATTCTAGTAAAAATGCTGTTTTAATATTTGAAGCAACAGCATATATCAAGAACGTTCACGAAGCGGTTGTTAGAATGGATAATAACGACTTTGAAGGTTCTGCAGAAATTTGGAACGAACTTCTAAAGCAAAACAGCAACAGCTATTTGTGTTATCAGGGTCTTGGTCGTATAGCCGACTATAATGGTGAATACGTAAAGGCTATGGAGTATTACAAATTAGCATATGACCAGGATGGTTATGCACTTGCATTCAAAGAAAATCGTCAGATAAACATCGAAAAGAATGCTCTTTGGATTGTAATTGGTGTAGTTGCAGTTGGTCTACTTATATTTATAGGTATTAAATATCTAAAGAAGTTAGCGACCCCTACAGCAGATTCTGCTTATTCTAAGATGGAAAGTAAATACGGTATGCCATTCTACGTGCTCTTACATCCAATTGACGGATGTGCACAGTTTAAGCGCAGACCGGTTGCATCCTTTGGGGCGTCAGCTATAATTGTTTTTGCTTGGCTCGTCTTTAAAATAATTGATTTTAATATGAAGGGCTTTGCTTTCTCAATTAACCGTTCGGTTGACTTTAATATGCCGATTACAATTCTTGTAACTGTTGGTATGTATGCACTGTTCTGCATTTCAAACTGGGCTATATGTTCACTTATGGACGGTAAAGGTACATTTAAGGATATTTGTGCTACAACTGCTTACGGACTTATTCCTTATATTGTAACACTCGCTATGAGTACTATACTTACTAATTTCTTAGTACCTCAAGAACAGGTATTTATTGGTATAGTTACCACCATAGGCCTTATATGGTCAGCAGGAGTTTTAATTTTAGGACTTCTAACAATTCACGATTTCTCACTAGGCAAAACAATATGGACTATCTTACTTACACTCTTAGGAATGGCTGCAATAATTCTTCTTGCTATACTTCTCTTCAGCCTTATGAAGCAGATGTTCGGTTTCTTTGAGTCAGTTTATAAAGAGATAGACTTTAGATATTAAAAGAAGGGAGCAAAGATTATGAAAAAAAGATATAGTATAGCAGTAAAAATTCTATCTGTAATTTTAATATTATGTTTATCTCTTTGCGTTGCCCTTCCTCAGAACGTAGCTTTTGCTGAAGAGGCTCAGGAAGTTACCGCAGCTAAAGAAGAAATAAAATCACAAAAGGGTTATAAACAGGTTGCAGAAAACAAAAATCTCATATTTTATGCTAATATGAGCAACGGTTATTTTGCAGTTTTGAACAAAAATAACGGTTCAACCTGGTATAGCGTACCCCCCAACGTAGATGATGATAAATTAACTAAGGGTCTTGCAAGATCTGAAGTTCGTTCTCATATTGTACTTGATTATTTACCTGTCGAAGACCTTTACAAGGGCGTTGGCGTACAGAGTGCCAATAGTCAGCAGGCATGTCTTCAAAAGGGTGGCTTAAAGGTAGAGCAAATCACTAACGGTGTAAAGCTTACGTTTACTTTCGAAAGTCTCGGCTTTGTAATACCGGTAACTTACACGATTAATGATAATTATCTTGAGGCTACTATTGATACAAAAAACCTTGATGAAGGCGATAAGAACCTACTAGTAACAGTATATTTCCTTAATACTATGGGTGCTGTCGGTCCTGAAGAAAACGGATATCTCTTTATTCCTGACGGTTGCGGTGCAATAGCTTCCTTTAATAAGGGAATTGTTCCGTATTCAAACTATTCTAAGATGGTATACGGCGGCGATAAAGCCGAAGTAGCAACACAAGAGGTTACACAGCAAGAAAATATCAGTCTTCCTGTTTTCGGTACTGTTGTCGAAAACAAGGGTGCTATGTTCACAGTAATCACTTCGGGTGACGGTGCTGCTACCATAGCCGCTAAGACCAACAATGCTAAGCAGTATTGGAACGTTGCAAACGTTCGTATGCGTTACAGAGTTTTCAAGACAGGCGAGGGTCTTTACGAGACAGCAGGTTATGGTAACAGAATTGCTACAGTAACAGAGCAGCCTTTTGATGTCGATGCATTCACATTAAGATATTACTTCCTTGATGGTGAGGATGCTTCCTATACAGGTATGGCTGAATGTTACCGTAATTACCTAATAAAAGAAAAAGGACTTGAAAAGTCTGTTAGTAAGTCAACCTTAGCGCTTAACGTTTACGGTTCACTTGAAACAGAGGCTAACTTCCTTGGTATCAAGTACAACAAGAAGCAGGTGCTTACAACCTTTGAGGATGCTAAGGCGATTGTTGAAGAGTTAAAGGGTGAAGGTGTTGACAACATCTCCTTACTTTACAACGGTTGGACAAATAACGGTGTTTACAACCGCAAATATTTAAAATCTGCAACACCTCTTTCCGTACTTGGCGGTAAGAAGGGAATGAATTCTCTATTAGATTATTTAAATGATAACGATTTTGAATATTATCTTGGCGCAGATTTTCTAAACTTTAGTCAAAGCAGTTTGGGTGTTTCCCGAAAGAATGATTCTGCAGCACAGCCTAACGGAAATATAGCATATCAGTACGATCACTCTATCGTTACTTACGGAATTGACAGAGAAGTAGATCCTTGGGTGCTTATTAGTCCGACAGAGTTAAAATCTGCATCCTCTAAATTCCTTAAAGATTTTAATAAAAAGGGCTATGGTTCAATATGCCTTTCTAACATCGGATCTACAATCTACTCAGACTTCTCACCGAAGGACGGTATCTACCGTGCAACAGGATTAACTCTTCTGGAAGATTTTATTAAGAATGTTGACGCTGAGAACGTGGCTGTAGACGGTGCAAATTCATACGCTGTTACATATGCAGACAAAGCTTATAATTTGCCTGTAAGCTCAAGTAAATATGATATTTTCGATTATGACGTTCCATTTATTCAGATGGTATTCCACGGCTATAAGAGTTACACAACACCTGCTGTAATTCAGTCTGTAGATCCTAAAACGTTATATCTTAAGTCTATCGAAACAGGTAGTGATTTACAGTTTATTTGCACTTCCGATGATTCATACAATCTTCGCGAAACAAGACTCAGCTCTTTGTATAGCTCAGAGTTCTCTCTCTGGAAGGATAAAGCAATCAGTTATTACAAAGAACAAAGCAAGGTAAATAACTCAGTTTACGATCAGACCATTATCGGACACGAATGTGTAGCTAAGGACGTTTTCAAAACCGTTTATGCTAACAATACTGCAGTATACGTTAACTATAATGCCGAAGATATAACTATCGGCGATATTACGGTTAAGGCTGAAGATTACCTTGTGGTTAAGGAGGCGGCATAATGAATAAAGAAAAAAGAATAAAAAAATCCCGCCTTTCTTTAAAAGGCAGAGAATCCTTAATCGGTAGAACTTTCGTTATACCTTTCTACATAGGATTTTTAGCCTTCTCACTGTTTCCTCTTATTGAAACGATGAGAATGATGTTCTACGATGTTAAGGTACAATACGGCGGATTTGCGATGACGCCTAATGACTTTTTCAACTTCAAACAGGTTTTCACAGGCGACACCGACTTTACAATGAACCTATTTACTTCGGTTGGTAATATGTTATGGCAAGTTCCGGCACTGTTGTTTGTCAGTCTATTCCTTGCTATCCTTATTAATACAAAGTTCAGAGGCCGTTCTATCGTTCGTGTTATATTCTTCCTTCCTGTTATCGTAATGGCAGGCGCGGTAATACTCATTATTCAAAACGACGTTGTTGCAAGTGCTGCTCTTAGCGGTGAGGTTGTAGCCGGTGGTCAGATTGAATACGACGTAGGTCTTGAGCAGTTACTTATTGATGCAGGTATGAATGCAAAAATAGTTTCGACCTTCACAACCTTCTCTAACGATGTATTTAACCTCGCTTGGAAGACAGGTGTACAGATTATAATTTTCCTTTCGGGTCTTCAAAGTATTCCTTCTTCACTTTATGAGGCATCGTCTGTTGAAGGTGCAACCAAGTGGGAAGAATTCTTTAAAATCACGTTACCTATGCTTTTACCTGTGTTTGTGTTAAACACTGTTTACACAATTGTAGACTCATTTACAGATTCTACCAACGAAGCTATGAATCAGGTTCTTTACGCCGTTCGCGTACTTAACTTTGGACCTGCTTCGGTAATGTCCTATTCATACTTTGTATTAATAGCAATATTCGTATTATTAGTAATGCTCGTATTCTCTAGACTTATGAAGAGATATTCAGCTTAAGGGGAGGTTGTTAATTGTGAAAAAACTAGATAAATATCAATTAAAGAGCAAATCAACCTCTTTTGTGATTAACATTGTTAAATTTCTTTTCTTAGCAGGTATGTGCTACCTGTTCCTATTCCCAATACTATACTTAATAGTTTCTGCGATTCAAGACCCTGCTACCGCTGACGACCCAACTATAGTTTGGGTGCCCAAGCAGCTGGCGATGACTAACTTTAAAAATGCTTTTGAACAGTTGGATTACTTAAAAGCATTCGGTTTAACCTTCTTCGTTACCTTCTTTGGTATTTTGGCGACACTGGCTTCCTGTTCGATGGCTGGTTATGGCTTTGCAAGATTTAATTTCTTTGAGAAAAATATAGCCTTTATCTTGGTTGTTGTTCTCATAATTATACCTCCGCAAACTACGACCATCCCTACGTTCATCAATTTCCGTTTCTTTGAGATGTTTGGTATTATGCCTTTGCTCCAGAAAATAGGAATAGGAGAGGGATATATTCAGCTTACAGGTAATCCGGTATCAATGATTATACCGGCACTGTTTTCAAGTGGCATACGTTCAGGTCTAGCCATTTATATCTTCCGTCAGTTCTTCTTAGGTCAACCTAAGGAACTTGAGGAAGCGGCAAAGATTGACGGTTGCGGTGCTTTTGGAACATATCTTAAGGTTATGCTTCCTCTTTCCAGCCCTGCTATTATTACCGTATCGGTGTTATCAGCAGTTTGGTATTGGAACGATACCTTCTATACATCTATCTTCTTTAACTCTGAACAGCGTCCTATAGCTGCTGCCCTCGATATTTTAAGAATTTCTCTTGAGGCTGATAAGGAAGCAGGACAGTTAGGATTTAACGCGTTCGAAGCAAAGGGTATGTTGGCAGCAGGTGCTTTACTTTGTATACTTCCTATAATGATTTTCTACTTTATCATTCAAAGAAAGTTTACAGAAAGTATTGAGCGTTCAGGTATCGTAGGATAATTTAAACAAAAATTGCAATACTTTTTGTGTTTTTTAATGTTTTTGTTCTTAAATACTTGAAAAATATTAAATAGTATGCTATAATCCATTTGTAAAAATTGTTGCCTTTTGCGGTAATTAATTGGTATCCAAAAGGCAACGATATAATAAAAATTTAAGAAAAGAGGTAAAATTATGTTAAAGAAACTTTTATGTTTAGCTTTAGCACTCGTTTGCGTTCTTACTTTTGCAGCTTGCGGCGGCGATAGCGGCAAGAAAACAAACAGCAAAAAACAGGAATCAAGCAGCGAACCACAGGAAACAGGTAGCCGTGTTACTTCCGGTGGTGTAGCAGTTAACTCAAACGTTGAGTCAGAACTTCTTGAGTCTCCACTTGCTACTAAGAATTACGGCGGTAAGGAATTTAAATTCTATTTCTGGTATCAGTACGGTGAGAATATCGACCGTAAGATCGATGCATTCAACAAAAAGCACAATGCAAAGGTTACAACCGAAATAGGCACATCCTTCAGTGAGGATATTTCAAAGGCAATCGTTGAGGGTGTTCCTTACGATATTATCGCTAACCACTCTGACTTCTTCCCACAGTCAGTTATCGCTGATATTTTAGCTCCGCTTAACGAGCATCTTTCTGATAAGCGTGACTTCTTCAACGTTGATAAGATTAACAACGGCGGTCTTTCACAAGAAATCATTGATGCATTCACATGGGGCGATCAGAAGTACACAGCAGGTTCTGCACAGTCTATCTACTCAATGGTATTCTACTACAACAAGAAGTTATTTGCTGATAGCGGTCTTGAAGATCCATATGATCTTTGGAAGAATGGTCAGTGGACTTGGGATAAGTGTATTGAAATGTCTGATATGGTAACTGATCCTGACAATACAACTGTATTCCTTGAGGAAATTTCTCTTGCTAACTGGTTAACTCTTAACGGCGTTAAGTACGTTACAGTTGATAACAAGAACAAGACTGCTAAGGAGAATCTTAACGATCCTAAGACGCTCGCTGCTATCCAGAAGTGGCAGGATCTTTTCCTTGGCGAACACGCAATGTCTTCAACAACATACTGTGATTTATTCGGTTCTAGCAAGATAGCTTATGCTGCTATTTCTTATACCGACGTTTACGCTACATACTCCGATAAGGCTCTTAACAAGTCTATATTTGATAAGAATCCTGATAATCTCGGTGTTGTTCCAATGCCAACAGGTCTTATTGATGCTGGCACTTATGCAGGTCACGTTCCACAGGGTTATGCTGCTTCTAAGGATGCTAAGGATACCTCTGTTGCAGTTTGCTATGCACTCTTTGAGAGCCGTCTAGTAGAAGAAAAAATCGATGGTATCAAGACCCAGATGCCTCCTGAGATTATGAATGCTGTTAACACTGCATTTGCTACTAAGGGCTTCCTTGGTTTCTCTGGTTGGAAGGATTCTACCGGTACTTCTCCAAACAGCTATATCAAAGAATTAATGACCGTGCTTAAAGACGGTGGCGACGTTGCTTCTTCTGTTGAAGCATTACGTCCAGAGATCACAAGATGTCTTGAAGACACTATGTCACTTGTTAAATAATTTAAGTTTTTGAAAAAGCTTTAATAAAAAATTCCGTCCCGAAAGGGACGGAGTTTTTTGTTTTAATGTCTTATATTATCCTTGAAATATATATTTTGTTTTGATATAATATTTTAAAAGAACTTAAGAAAAGAGGTAAAATTATGTTAAAGAAACTTTTATGTTTAGCTTTAGCACTTGCTTGTGTTCTTACCTTTGCGGCTTGCACAGGAGATGACAGCAATACAACAAGCAACAAAAAACAGGAATCAAGCAGCGAACCACAGGAAACAGGTAGCCGTGTTACCTCCGGTGGTGTAACGGTTAACTCTAATGTTGAGTTAGAGCTTCTTGAGTCTACACTTGCTACTAAGAATTACGGCGGCAAGGAATTTAAGTTCTATTTCTGGTATCAGTACGGTGAGAATATCGACCGTAAAATTGATGCGTTTAACAAAAAGCACAATGCAAAGGTTACCACACAAATCGGTACATCCTTCAGCGAGGATATTTCAAAGGCAATCGTTGAGGGTGTTCCTTACGATATTATAGCTAATCACGCTACGTATTTTCCACAGGCAGTTATTGCTGATATTTTAGCACCACTCAATGAGCATCTCACTGACAGCCGTGACTTTTTTGACATCAATAAGATTGATAACGGCGGTTTATCTAATGAAATAATCGACGCATTTACTTGGGGGGATCAGCAGTATACTGCAGGTTCCGCACAATCTATCTACTCAATGGTATTCTACTACAATAAGAAGCTATTTAACGAAGCTGGTCTTGAAGATCCATATAATCTTTGGAAAAACGGTCAGTGGACTTGGGATAAGTGCGTTGAGATGTCTGATATGGTAACCGATCCTGATAATTCAACCGTTTTTCTTGAGGAGTTGGCTCTCGCTAATTGGCTTACGCTTAACGGTGTTAAATTTGTTACCGTTGATAACAAGAATAAAACTGCTAAAGAAAATCTAAACGATCCTAAGACTCTCGCTGCTATAAAGAAATGGCAGGATCTCTTCCTTGGCGATCACAAAATGTGTTCAGTTAAATACTGTGGTTTATTCGGCAGCAGATCAGTAGCTTATGCTGCCATAACCTATACCGATGTTTATGCTATATATTCTGACAAAGCTCTCAACGCTTCTGTTTTTGATAAGAATCCTGATAACCTTGGTGTTGTTCCAATGCCAACAGGTCTTATTGAAGAGGGTACATATGCAGGTCACGTTCCACAGGGTTATGCTGCTTCTAAGGATGCTAAGGATACCTCTGTTGCAGTTTGCTATGCGCTCTTTGAGAGCCGCCTTGTAGATAAAGACATCGAGGGTGTTAAAACTCAAATGCCCGCCGAAATTATGAATGCCGTTAACACCGCATTTGCCACAAAGGGCTTCCTTGGCTTTTCCGGTTGGAATGATTCTACCGGTAGTTCTCCGGATGCTTATATGAAAGAATTAGAAAATCAACTCAAACAGGGCAGTGATGCCGCTTCTTCTGTTGAAGCATTACGTCCGCTAATCACCAAATGTCTAGAAGACACTATGGCGCTTGTTAAATAATTAAAAATTCGAAAAAACAACAGTTAAATCCCGTGCTTGTTGCACCACTCTTGCGAATGGTACCACAAGGATGGGATTTTTCTTTTCCTAAAACAAGCTTAAAAAATTGGGACTATTTTAATTATAAATACCTAATATTATCCTTGAAAAATATAATGATGTTTGATATAATATTTTTGTATATATTTTGTTTTTTAGGAGATAGTAAAATGCCTTTTCCAAAACGACTTTTTTGTCTGTTGCTTTGTTTAGTTTTGCTCTTTTCATTAACGGCCTGTTCAGATGATAAAACGCAAGAAACGGTTAGCAAACCAAAGCCTCAAACAATAACAATCGAAAAGCAGGAAGAACCTAAAATAGGTCTTATTGAGCTTAGCCAAGAGGCTGCGTCAACAACTCTGGCTAATAAGGATTTTTCCGGTGCTGAAATTCGCTATTACACAACTAATCAACTCTCCGAGCTTCAAAA
This sequence comes from Acutalibacteraceae bacterium, assembly GCA_045613005.1. Classification (GTDB taxonomy): domain Bacteria; phylum Bacillota; class Clostridia; order Oscillospirales; family Acutalibacteraceae; genus UBA737. The sequence continues at coordinate 14,985 of JAZLAD010000079.1, forward strand.
ACTTAAACTTGCGGCTTTTTCTAAGACGCATAATTGTACCGTTAAGGTTATGGTTGATACCACAGGGGGAACCGATGAAATAGCTGCTTCAATAGCTTCCGGCACTCCTTATGATATAGTAGAAAATAATATTGATACCTTTTCAAAAACTTTATTTTATGATATATATGAGCCTTTACAATCCAGTGTTGATGCGATTGATTTTTATTCTGCAGAGCGCCCTGAGGATTCAGGCCTTGCAAATGCTTTTAGTTCTCGTTTTACCGTAAATGGCAATTTGTTAGCAGTGGGCTCGGCACAATCAAGCGATTTTTTCGTTATGTATTACAACCGTTCACTATTTAAAAAGGCTGAATTTACTGATCTTAAGCAACTATGGGAAACTGGTAGCTGGTCTTTTGCCGAGTTTCTGAAAATGGCATCGGTAACTTCTTTTGCTTCAGGTGATGCTCTTTTACAAACTCCATCGCTTTCCACGTGGTTTAATATTAAGGGTGTTGATATTTTAGAATTAAACGGAAAAACCTTTGTGAGTGCTGTAACCGAGGAAAATGCAGTTGCTGCAGCAATAGATTATTCAAATTTAATTTACGGCGAAACGCCAATATCAATACCAAGATCAAGTAGCTTGTCTTTTAAAAACGGCAAGGCGTACTGTATGATAGATAAGGCTTCAAATTATAGTTATTGGACCGAAATCGCAAAAAAATCAAAGGCATTTGAAAATAATGAAGAAAACTTAGGTTGTGTAGTTTTACCGTCTGATTTATCCCAAATAGCTGCACAGTCTGTAGCTGATGTAAGGTGCTACAGTGCATTAAAGGGAGCGAAAAATCCGAGCGCGGCTGCTTGCTTTGCTTTATATGAAAGCCGTAGCTTCGAATTGGAAAAATCACAGAATACGTTACCTGATGATATAAATGACTTTCTTATCACAACCTTCAACAATAACGGCTTTGTTCCGAACTTTAACTTCGTCTCTAGAGACAACCAAGAAACAGTTTATAGCGTTGTTAACGGTCGTGGTATGTATATGAGGGATGGTAAGACACCAAAAGTTATGATGGACAAGCTCACTCCGGAAATCAATAGCGTCCTTTCTAACATCCCGACAAAAATGCCTAAGTAAAGAAACAAATTATATATAAAGGAAAAGTTATGAAATATTTTTATAAATTAATTGCAGTATTACTTTTGTTATTACTCACTTTTTCTATAACGCTTTCAACCCTTGCTGAGCCGGATAACTCTACCGACAATACAACTTCTCAACCAACTGAAAGCACTGACCAAACAGAATCAAACGACACTACAAGTAACGACACCTCCTCTGATAACAATTCTTCAAGCGATGTATCTTCAGATGAAGTATCATCAGACGATACTTCGTCCGACGGGACTTCGTCTGATGATACCGGTTCTGATAATACCTCCTCTGAAGATACGTCATCCGATAGTACATCTTCTGAAGATACCTCATCGGACAATACTTCTTCTGACAACACCTCGTCTGAGAACACCCCACCGCCCTTAACCGAAGAAGAACTTGACAGGCTTTATGGAACAAAAGAGGATGGTTTAATTTTACCGGAAGGCTCAACAATCTGGTCTGTAAAGACACAGACTTCTTTAAAAAACAGCGGTTTTACTGATGGTCTTAGGTATTGGATCTCTTTAAATAATAATAAGCCCTCGGAAAACGTATCCATTATGAAGAGTGGAGAAAATTTTTATATTTCTACAAACAAATCAGCAAGCGGCGATACAATCGGAATAATTTCTGTAAGATTTTCGTATAAAAATTTAGTTCCTGGAAAATCACCCGTAGTAATTTACGATTGGGCAGGATCTAACGAGTTTACTGTAAAGCTGGAGCAACAAGATCTAACGACATCATATTTGGTTTCTTCAGGATTTGGTCAGTCGCTTTACACAGCGAAAAATGAAAACGAATGGAATACATGTGTTACCAAGCCGATTTATCCTATAAGGAATGCTGAAAACGGATATTATAATATAAAATTCTTTGTTAAGATAGAAATAAATAATCCGAAAGCAGATATAAAACTAGATAACCTTAGAATAGGTTTTATAAATGCAAACGGAATAGTGTACGATATTAATGGCAATGAGATTAAGGGTGAAAAGAGGGCAACAAATGAAGCAGAGCCACCACCTGTCGAATATATTCCACCTGTTTCCCAGAATAATGTAAGTAGCGGAACAAATAGCAATAACGATAATGTGGTACAACAGGTAATTCAGCGTGGCGGTGATAATGAGGAACTGATAAATACCTTCATTATTTTGGGTACAATAGCTGCTTGTCTTATTTTGGCATTGGTTCCATCGGCAATAGTTAACGCTGCTAAAAAGCGAAAAAAATAAAATTATAAAATAAAAAGGAAATATTTTATGTTTAAGAAAATCGTAACGCTATTTATTGTGGCAACTTTAACTTTTGGTTTGGTTGCGTGCGGTGGAAATGAGTCTACTGCTGGTGATGCTTCGTCAAAAGATGAAAGCAACCTATCATCAAATGCTAGTTCAAATACTAGCTCAAATGTAAGTTCTGATACTAGCTCAGATATCAGTTCTACAACTAGTTCAGAAACCAGTTCCAAAGTAAGTTCAACTACCTCTTCTAAAGACAACTCACTTTATACCAGAAGATTAGTAGCGCTTACCTTTGACGATTCTCCCTACAATGATACTGGTAGATTGTTAGACCTTTTAAAAGAAAAGAACGTAAAGGCTACCTTCTTTATGTGGGGAAAGAGAATGGAAGAGCATCCTGATATAGTTAAGCGCGCAATAGATGAAGGACACGAAATTGGTTGGCATACATATGACCACACACTACATTCTCCAACAAATCGCGAT
>JAZLAD010000080.1:0-1781 GCA_045613005.1 Acutalibacteraceae bacterium
CAACTTTCTGTTCACAACAGAAGATACAATAATTTTCCTATGCGTCCACTTAATTGGAAATCTCCTGCTGATTATTTAAAAGCTTTTCTTGTTAATGGCGAAGTTTTCTAATTTTGTAACACATCATTGACAAACCAACAATTTACCATAAAAATATTTGTTGTATTATAATTTTTTTTGTGATATAATTCTTGTTGAAATATTAGCTGGAGGTAGTTATTTTGGCTGAAAAAATACTTATTACAAGCGATAGTACCTGCGATTTAAGCGCCGAGCTTAAAGAGCGCTATAACATAAAAACCATTCCGCTAGGTATAACTTTGGGTACAGCCGTTTATCGTGACGGTGTTGACATCACACCCGATGACATATATGCTCATCACGCTAAGACGGGCGAGTTACCCAAAACCACCGCATCTAATGTAGGTGAGTGTATTGATTTCTTTAAGCCCCTTGTTGATGAGGGCTATTCGGTAATACACTTTACCATCAGTTCTTCAATGTCATCTACATACAACAATACTTGTATGGCGGCGGCAGAGTATGAAAATGTATATGTAATCGACAGTAAAAACCTTTCAACTGGCGGCGGTTTGCTTGTTGTTGCAGCGGCAGAGATGGCAAAAAGCGGTATGTCAGCAACCGATATTGTAAAAGAAATCGAAGCTCTTACTGCTTGTGTTGATGCATCGTTTGTTATAGATAGTCTCGATTATCTTTACAAGGGCGGAAGATGCTCTGCTCTCTCGGTTTTAGGTGCCAATCTTCTTAAACTCAAGCCCTGTATTGAGGTAAAGAACGGCAGTATGGGCGTTGGCAAGAAATACCGCGGTGTTTACGGTACCGTTTTAAAGCAATATGTTGAAGAAAGATTACAAAATCCCGAGGATATCGATACCTCCCGCGTATTTGTAACCCATGCGGGCTGCGATGAAAGTATCGTAAACGATATTGTTAATCAGGTTAAGGAGACCGCTTTGTTTGATGAGGTGTTTGTAACCCGTGCAGGTTGCACCATATCCTCTCACTGCGGTGCCAATACTCTCGGCGTTTTATTTATAAGAAAGTCACCAATAGCTTAATTTTGCATAGTATGAAAGCAGGGGCGCAAAAAGGTACCTGCTTATCGGCGGTAGCACAGTGCTATCTTTAAAACTACCGATACTATGCCCCATTATATAAAAAATCCCCCTCCAATAGGTGGGGGATTTTAATTTATATATTTTTTGCTGCGTTTAATCGCGTTTTGTTTTTTCAGCGACATGTGCGTTGAAAAAACTCATTGTAAGCGAAAATTCGCAAATCTGTCGAATTTTCAAGAGTGCAGGGGTGGTATTGGCGGGGATAGAGTGCAGTCAAAATTTTTAATTTTGCGAACGGCATCCCCGTCCAAGAGAGTGTCGACAAAGTCGCACTCTCAAATCCCCCTCCAATAGGTGGGGGATTTATTTTTACCCTATTTATGAATATCCTCTAAATCGGATAGCCTGTGGTTTACAACCTTAAGTTCCTCTTTTTCAACCTCATCGCGTTTTTCAAGCTCGTATACACGGTCAATAACTTTGTTGTGTGTTTCAACCTTTTTTTCAAGCTGTTCTATTCGGTAGGTCGTAAGCTTATTGGAAACAAGAATACCGCCTAATGTACCGCCAAGGGTACCGATAAGGGATATAAGACTTACTATTATTGTTTCGTTCATAACATAATACCCCTTTACTATATAGGAGTATTCTCGGCTATGGTAATTTTCTCATACTCCTCTTGGGATATTTCGTGAAATT